>JBKHJQ010000224.1:0-4880 GCA_046538055.1 Actinomycetota bacterium | reverse complement strand
GGCGGACCCTGTCGCCCGCGGCCAACCCCATGTATGCCACCATCGCCGCCAGGCGCCGGGCGGAGGAATCCTTCTCGTGAAGGCCCATGGAAGCCGAGAGGTCCACGACGACCTCCATGGGGAGCTCCTGCTCGGCCTCGAACTGACGGACCATCACGACTCCCAGCCGCGCCCGGAGGTTGTGGTCGATCCGCCGGTAGTCGTCTCCGGGCTGATAGGGCCGGTAGTCGGCGAAATCCAGGCTCTCCCCCAGGCGGGTGGAGGGATGGCGTCCCGCCCACTGGGCAGAGACCCGTCCCCGCACGCCCATCGCCAGCCGCTCCAGTCGCGCCCGGAGGCGGGGTTCCAGGAGCATCAGGTGGCCGTAGCGGGAGAGGTCCCGGCCGGAGCGGATCGGGGGGCGTCGACAGGGGCGGGATGGGCCTCCACGACCGCCGCGACGATGTCGTCGGCAGAGATGGCGTCGGCCAGCGCGTCGTAGCCCAGCACCATGCGGTGGCGCAGGCTCATGGGGGCCAGGGCCCAGATGTCCTCGGCTGCCAGGTTGGGGCGGCCCTCCATCAGAGCCCTCGCCTTGCCGCCCAGCACCAGGGCCTGGGCCCCCCGGGGGCTGGCCCCGTTGCGCACGTAGGTCTTCACCATGTCGGGAGCCAGTGGGCTGGCGGGATGGGTTGCCTCCACCAAGGTGGCGGCGTAGCTCAAGAGATGGTGCCCGGCCGGAAGCGATCTGACCAGGTCCGACATGCGTCCCAGCGTCGGTCCGTCCAGGACTGCTCCGGCGGTCGCCTCCGCTCCGGCCGTGGTCCGTCGAAGTATCTCCACCAGATCGTCCGCCGGGGGGAACTCGACGACTGCCTTGAACAGGAAGCGGTCGAGCTGTGCCTCCGGAAGGGGATACGTGCCCTCCTGCTCGATCGGGTTCTGCGTGGCCATGACCAGGAAGGGCCGGGGCAGGGGATGACTCTCGCCTCCCAGGGTTACCGCCCTCTCCTGCATCGCCTCCAGGAGCGCCGATTGGGTCTTGGGGGTGGCCCGGTTGATCTCGTCGGCCAGGACCAGGTTGGCGAAGATCGGGCCCTCATGGAACGCGAATCCCTCCCCCACCAAGACGTTGGTGCCGAGAATGTCGGCGGGCATCAGATCCGGGGTGAACTGGATCCTCCCGAACTCGACCGAGAGCACCTGACCGAGCGTGGCCAGGAGCTTGGTCTTGCCCAGTCCCGGGACTCCTTCCAGGAGGACATGGCCCTCACAGAGGGCGCCGATCATCACGGTGTCCACCAGGCCTCTCTGGCCCACGATGACGGCGGCCACCTGCTCCCGGACCTGGGTGATGGCCGTGGCGAACTCCTCGGGTTGCATGGGTGGGGTCATGGCTTCCTCATGGTTGCAGTTGGGTGAAGTAGTCACGGACGACGTCCCGCACGGAGGGCGGGACCGTCGGGCTGTCGAGGGAGTCGAGGGCGGTGTCGGAGTACTCGGCGATCCTGTCCGTATACGGGGTGAGCGGCAGGTTCTCGCTCCCGCCCCTCCCGTCGGTGAGGCCGCGCACCTCCCCCTGCTCGTCGGATGGCGCCAGATCGACTCGCTCCCTCTCGCCCAGCGCCTCTCCCGGGGGATCGAAGACCGTAGCTCTCTCGGGGACCTCGGCCGGGTCGTCGTCCCCGGTGCCGCCCGGGCCCATGCCCGATCCGCCTGCTCCGGATCCGGGCGTGCCTCCCTGTTGCTCGCCCGACCCGTTTCCACCGCCTCCCCCGCCCGGGCCCTGTCCCCCGCCCTGGCCCTGACCCTGGCCCTGTCCCTGACCCTGACCCTGACCCTGGCCCTGTCCCCCCCCCTGGCCCTGTCCCTGACCCTGGCCCTGTCCCTGGCCCTGTCCCTGGCCCTGTCCCTGGCCGGCCAGGCGCTCCTGCGCCTCCCCCACCTCCCCCGCCGCCTGGGCGGTGGCCCGGTCCGCCTCCGCCCGGGCATGGGCGTCCTCGATCGCCCCGGCTGCCTCCTCCAGCGCCCGGGAGGCCTCTTCGGGGTCTCCCGTCCCCGCTCCCAGCTGGGTGAGCTCATCGGCGGCATCCTCCAGGGCCCGGGCCAGCTCGGGATCCACCCCGGAGGCGTCCTCCGCTCGATCCCGTAGCTGGGACACCGCCCCCGCCAGACCCGAGAGGTCACCCGATTCCACCTCCGCGGCAAGCCGGTCGAGCTGCTCGGCGGCAGACGATCCTTCGGCCACCGGTTGCTGCTCGAACGATTCCTCCATACCGGCCAACCCCGTCCTCCGGGAGAGGGCTGTCGGGTCGAGCGCCTCCGTCAGGTCCTGGCGAGCCTCCCCCAGGAGATCCTGTGCGGATTCCAGGTCACCGGCACGCCGGAGTTCCTCCACCAGCTCCTCCATCCGGTCTGCCACCTCCGGGGGCAGCGCCTCGATGGTCTCCTCCAGGCGCTCCGCCTCGGCTTCGATGGCGGCCCTCTCCGCCTGCCGCTCCGCCACGGCGGCATCGGTAGGGGCGGGGACCAGGATCAAGGCCGCCAGGACCGCCACCGCCAGGAAGGAGAGGGCGACCGCCGACGGGTCGGGCCGCAGGGAGGCCACCTCCCGCACGTCCCTGGCCTCCGCCCAGGCCGAGGCGTTGTCGAGCTGACGCCTCTCCGGTTCGGCCAGACTCTCCCGCTCTCCCAGCTCCAGGGCCGTCGTCACCCGGTCGTAGCCTCCCAGCCGCCGATCCACGGCCAGCGCCGCCGCCCGGCGACCCGGCCGCCTTATCATCGACCACAGCAACGCTGCCATGGCGCCTGCCGCCACGAGTGAGAGCGCCGCCGGTTCCGCCCACTCCACGATCAGATGGCGAGCGACTCCCGCCAGGGCAGCCGCCAGCGCCGCCGCCGCTCCTGCCCAGGCCACCAACCGGCGCACGAGCCCGGCACCGGCCAGGCGGCGGCGGGCCTCCGACACGACCCGGGTGACCGGCTCAGGAACCGCCATCCCGCCTCCTGGTCGTCCTGATTCGCGCCGCCGGGGCGCGGACACGCCGTGACGCCCCTCGCAGCGCCAGCAGCGTGATGAGTGCGTAGATCGCAACGGTGAAGACCCACACCGGTGGACGGCGCAGGGGAACGGCGCGCTGGTCCAGTGCGTCGCCCAGCCCCCCCGGGGCGATGTCGAATCCGAACCGGTCGAATCCCTGACGGTTGAGCAACAGCACCTCCACCACGTCGAACGGGGTTCCCTGCAGGCCATCGCTGCCCAGCGGCGCCACCACCGCCGAGACCATCCCGACGTACGGGTTGGGGAGGACAGATACCACCTCCCGGCCCTGAGCGGGGAAGGGTCCCCGATCGCTCAGGAACAGGAGCTCCGCCCCCATCGCCGCCACCGTGATGAAGGCGATCACGAACGACCACATGTAGGCAGTGGCCACCGCCCCGCGGGAGGAGCGGGCCCGCGACGAGCCCCATATTCCCACGCTGCCGAGCATCACCGCCGTGAGTATCACCATTCCCAGTCCCACGAAGACGTCTGTGATCCGGACTCCGCCGAACAGGAGGGGCAGGGCGGCGACGGGCGCCACCGCCACCAGCAGGAGAAGGAAGTAGGACATGGACGACCAGAGCTTCCCCAGCACGATCTGCAGAGCCGAGAGCTGGGTGACCTGCAGCAGGTGGAACGTCTGGCGCTCCCGTTCCCCCACGATGGAGAGCGCCGTGAGGCCCGGGACGATCATCACGACTGCCGTCATGAGGAGGAAGAGCATCCCCTCGAAGATGAAGCGCCCCATATAGCCACCCGCCACTCCCTGGCCCAGCCCGAACGCGTCTCGGGCGGCGAGCTGGGCGACCAGATACACCAGGTACCCGATCAGTCCCACGCCCAGCACCCACAGCGTCAGGAAGACGGGAGCGCGCCGGCTCCGGAAGCGCTCCTTCACCTCCCGCCCCAGGACCGGGTTCAACGACGGGCTCATCCCGCCTCCTCCCGGGTCAGCTCCAGGAAGAGCTCTTCCAGGCCGGCCGCCTCCAGGCGCCACTCGTAGACGGTGGCGCCCGATGCCACCAGGTCGCTCAGGATCTCACCGGAGGCCTCGTCTCCTCCCGCCAGCACGAACTCGACCACCCCGCGCTCCACCGAGGCGTCCCCGACGCCGGCCCGGGAGGTCAGAAGGTCGAAGGCGGCGTCCACATCCTCATCCGCCAGCCGCACACGCACCCGCCGGGACCCGGCGAGCGCCCCCCGTATGGTCTCCATCTCTCCCTGGGCCTTGACACGGCCTTCGTCGATCACGCCCATGTGGGTGCAGATGCCCTCCAGCTCCGCCAGGATGTGGGAGCTGATGAGGATGGTCTTGCCCATCCGGTGGAGCTCGGCGATCAGCTCCCGGAGGTGGACCCGGGCGCGGGGATCGAGCCCCGAGGCCGGCTCGTCCAGGACGAGCAGGTCCGGGTCGTGGACGAGGGTTCGTGCCAGCGAAAGCCGCTGCTTCATGCCCCGGGAGAGGGAGTTCACGTCCGAGTCGGCCTTCTGGGTCAGGTCCACCAGCTCCAGGAGGTCCACGACCACCCCCCTTCGCCGGGCGGGCGGCACTCCCTGGACCGAGGCGAAGAAGTCCAGGTACTCGTAGGCGTTGAGGCTCTCGTAGAAGCCGAAGAAGTCGGGCATGTACCCCAGGTGCCGCCTCACCAGCCGTGGATCCTGCTGGGGGTCGGCCCCCGCCACCGTCACCTTCCCTCCGTCCCGGGCCAGGAGGGAGCTGAGGATGAGCATGGCAGTCGTCTTGCCGGCGCCGTTGGGCCCGATCAGCCCGAACACGGAGCCCTCCGGCACGGAGAGATCGAGCCCCGCCAGAGCCAGAACGGGTCCGTAATGCTTCTCCACCGACTCCAGCGCGATC
>JBKHJQ010000223.1:0-4883 GCA_046538055.1 Actinomycetota bacterium | reverse complement strand
GTCCCGAGCTCCTCTTCGCGCATCAACTGCGGCCCATGGGCCGCAGTTGATGCGCGAAAACGGGTTCTCAGCCGTCCAGGAGGCCGTTCTCGGTCAGCCAGTCGGCGGCGATGGCGTCGGCGTCCTCCTGTTCGATGTCGAACCGCCGGTTGAGCTCGGTCAGGTCCTCGGTGCTCATGGCGGCGCTCACGTCGTTCACCAGCGAGGAGAGCTCCTCCCCGTAGGCCTCGTCCAGCTCCGAGGTGACCACCGGCACCACGTTGTCCGCGGCCAGCATGCTCTGGTCGTCCTCCAGCAGGACCCAGCCCCGATCGGCGATGATGCCGCTGGTCGAGAACAGCACGGCCACGTCGATCTCGCCCGCCTCCAGCGCCTGCACGGTGACCTGGCCGGCGTCGAGGGGCGTGAACGACTCCGAGAAGTCGATCCCGTAGACGTCCATCAGGCCGGGGATGCAGAACGGGTTGGTCTCACAGTCGGGCGGGCCTCCCAGGGTCAGCTCGCCCTCCTGGCCGGCCAGGTCGGAGATGGCCTCCAGCCCGAACTCCTCGGAGGTGTCCGGCGTGACCACGAAGGCATTGGTGTCCACCGCCGGGGACGGCTCGTAGGCCACGAGATCCCGGTCGTCCAGGTAGCCCTGGAGGATCTCTGTCGTCTCCTGGGCGTCGCCGGTCGCCTCGCCCTGGTTCTCATTCAGGAACTCCAGCATCGAGGCGGCGTACTCGGGCGTGAAGTTGATATCGCCGCTCTCGAACGATCCCAGCACGATGTCCCGGAACCCGCCCAGGGCCTGGATCGAGACCTCATAGCCGTTCTCGGCCAGGGCCTGGCCGTACACCTCGGCCAGGATCGCACTTTCTCCGAAGTCCTGCGCCCCGATGACGATCTCGGGGCCCTCCTGTGCGCCATCACCCGACCCGCAGGCCGCCAGCACCATGAGCGCTGCGGCCAGGGCCGCCCCAATGACGCCCTTGCGGATGACTCTCCGCATGGGTATCTCCTTCCGCTTGCCGTTGGATCCCGACCCGGACGAGTCGAGAGAAGGGAAACGTAGCGGGCCTCTCTGACTACTGCCTAAACCGCTCCGCCCTGAGCCAGATCCAGCTCGCCCCGGTCCCGGTGGCGGGTGCCGGCGGGGAGGACGAACCGCTCGCCCAGGGAGAAGAGGAGATCGACTGCGATGGCCAGCAGCGCCACCGACACACCCCCCACGAAGACGAACACGTCGTTGCCCTGGGCAAAGCCGTCGATGATGTAGCGGCCCAGGCCCCCCCAACCCACCACCGCCCCCAGGGTGGCGGTGGCCACGACCTGCACCGACGAGATCCGCAGCGCCGTCCAAATCACCGGCATGGCCAGGGGGAGCTCGGTGCGTCGCATGAGCTGGGTGCCGGTCATGCCCATGCCCAGCGCCGCCTCCCGGATCGAGCGGTCCACCTCGATGATGCCGGTGTAGGCGTTGGTGAACATGGGGGGCATGGCCAGCGCCACCAGGGCGATGAACGTAGGCCAGTAGCCGATCCCCCATCCCAGGCCCAGGCTGATGGGCAGCATCAGCGCCACGATCCCGAAGGAGGGAATGGCCCGGCCCAGGTTGACTATTGCTCCCACCGCGAAACCTCCCCTCCCCCGGTGACCCAGCCACAGCGCGGGCGGGACGGAGATGAGGGCGGCGGCGGTGATGGCGAACGCCGACAGCGTCACGTGGTCCCAGGTCCTGACCAGGAGCCCGGAGCCTCCCGTCCAGCTCGCCGGGTCGGCCAGGAAAGCCGACAGCTCCTGCAGGAAGCCGCTCATGCCGCCCTCTCCCGGTATCGGAGCCAGGGCGCCGCCCGGCGCTGGGCCGCCAGCAGGAGGGCATCTATCAACACCGCCAGGAGGAACGACAGCATGGTCCCGACCAGGATCTCCGTGGCGAAGTTGCGTCCCAAGCCCCGGAGGATGAAGACGCCGTATCCGCCCTGGCCCACTATGCGCGTGACCGTGACCAGTCCCACCACCGTCACCGCGGCGATGCGGATGCCCGCCACGATCACGGGCAAGGCGAGCGGCACCTGGATCCTCCAGAAGAGGCGACGGGGCGTGTAGCCCATGCCCAGCGCCGACTCGACCACCTCGGAGGGCACGCCCTGGATCCCCGCCACGATGTTGCGGATCAGTATCAGCAGCGTGTAGGAGACCAGGCCGATCTCGGCTGTGAGGAGGCTGAGACCGGTGAAGGGAACCATGAATGCGAAGAGGGCGATGCTGGGGATCGTGTAGAGGACCCCCGCCGTCCACGTGATCGGCCCGTAGGTGCGGCGGAACCGGAGGGCCAACACCGAGAGCGGCACCGCGATGACCAGACCCACCCCCACGGCGATCCCGGTGAGCACCAGGTGCTCCACAGTCCTCTCCCAGATCTCGTCCAGGTGGCTGAAGATCCAGTCCCAACGGATGAACGGAGACGCCTGGGCAACCACGATCAGTCGAGTTCGGCCGTGAGAAGATCCAGGGTGAGCATCCCCACATAGCCGTCCTCGTCCACCACCACCCCGACGTTGTTGTGGGTGTTGACGATGGCATCGAGGGCCTCGCGCAGGCTGGCCCGGCAGTCGACGGTGACCCGGAAGGGCCGGCACTCGGCGTCCCCCACCCTCGATCTCCCCACCAGGTCCCGGCCCCATGCCCAGCCCAGGAGGCGGCGCCCATCCAGGACGGCGACCCAGTCCCAGCCGTACTCGTCCATCACCTCCTGCGCCCGGCCGGGGGAGTCCGATACGTCCACGACGGGACCGGGAGGCAGCTGGATGGAGTCCAGCCGGATGAGGGAGAGCCGCTTGATCCCCCGGTCCTCGCCCAGGAACCCTGCCACGAAGTCGTTGGCGGGGCGGGCCAGGAGGCGATCGGGGCTGTCGAACTGCTCCAGCACTCCTCCGATGTTGAGGATGGCGATCCGATCGCCCATCCGTATGGCCTCATCGATGTCGTGGGTGACGAACACGACCGTCTTGCGCAACTCCGCCTGCAGTGTGAGGAACTCCTGCTGGAGGCGGCTCCGGACGATGGGGTCCACCGCCCCGAAGGGCTCGTCCATCAGCAGGACGGGGGGGTCGGCGGCCAGGGCGCGGGCCACACCCACGCGTTGCTGCTGGCCACCGGAGAGCTCGGAGGGATAGCGGGACAGCATCCCCGCCTCCAGCCCCACCACGTGGGCCAGCTCCCGCACCCGCGCCTGGATGCGGTCCTTCTCCCATCCGATCAGCTCGGGCACGGTGGCGATGTTCTCCCCGATGGTCCGGTGCGGGAACAGGCCGATCTGCTGGATCACATAACCGATGGAGCGGCGGAGCTCATAGGCGGGCTTCTCGCTCGCCTCCATCCCGTCGATGAGGATCCGGCCGCCGGTGGGTTCGATGATGCGGTTGATCATCTTGAGGGTGGTGGTCTTGCCGCACCCCGAGGGCCCCACCAGTGTCACGAACTCCCCCCGCCGTACGTCCAGCGAGAGGTCGCCTACCGCCGGGCCGTCCATTCCGGGGAACGTCTTGGTGACATGCTCGAGACGTATCATCGCCTCCCCCGATCGCTCGGATCGGGCAGCGGCGTCGGACACGGCGTCGTCGGGGCGTATGCTCACGCCGCCGGGAGAGTGAGGCCGCCCACCAGGCGCTCCTCGCCATCCACGACCGGGATGGGATCGACGCCGAACACCGGCTGGAGGGGGCGGGCCGCCTCCACCGGCTCCAGCTGGCCGATGGCGATCGGCTCCTCCATCGCCTCACCCACCGGCATGTCACCCCGCAGCCCCGTCAGGCGCGACCGGCGGACCAGGCCCACCAGCCGGCCCCCGTCCGCCACGGCCAGGGTGTCCTCGGTCCGGATCCGGAGGGTGTCCTGCACGTGAAGCATGGGGGCGACGTAGACAGGCTCTCCCATCATCTGGAACACCCGCCTGGGAGCCGACCGGACCACCACCGCCCCCGCCGAGGCATGGGAGCGCAGCCGGGCCCCGGGGCCGGCCAGGTGGCGGCGGAACCAGGATCCGCCCGGGGCCCCGAACACCAGCAGGCTCCGCTCCGGGAGGCGAGCCACCAGGTCGCTCATGCCCGCCGTCTCCATGGTTCGGTACTCGATCTCGGGTACCCGCGGGGTGATCTGCTCCACCACCTCCTCGGCCGCACGCCGACCCTCCTCCAGCGGATATGCCGAGACCATGGAGGCGGGCACCCCCAGCGCCTCGCCCAGCCGGCGGGCCACCCGGGCGGCCAGCACCGAGTGGGGGCCTCCGGCGACGGCCGCCACCACGGCCTCGACGCCCTCCGGGTCCACGTCCACCGGCATGGCCACGTCCACCAGATCGAACGAAGGCTGGATGCGGCGTGACACCAGCAGGTCCGCCCGCTCGGTCACACAGGACGTGACCGGATCGCCCTGTACGCGGGGGGCATCCGCGCCGGCCAGCAGCTCCGCCAGCTCCCGGCACCCCTTCCCCCGCGTCCACAGCACCCGCCGGATGGATGCGCTCGTAGGTGAGGTCATCGCTCCAGAGTCTGCCACAACCCACCGCTTGTGCCCCCTCGGATGTCCGCGTCGGGACGACCGCTGGACTTGTGCCACCATGAGAAGATGCACATCCATGCCACCGCCCCCGCCCGGCCGTGGGAGCGACGGGTAGCCCTGACACCCGACAGTGTCGGCCGGCTGGTCCGGGACGGCCACGATGTCTCCCTCGAGCCGGGAGCCGGCACCGCCTCCGGCTACACCGACGAGGAGTATCGGAGCGCGGGGGCCACGCTCGGGCGCCCCGACCACGTCGACCTGATCCTGTGTGTGGAACCGCCCGACCCCGGCCGCCTGGGGGGCGCCCGGGCCGTGCTGGAAGAGGCCCATCGGGCCGGGCC
>JBKHJQ010000222.1:0-4895 GCA_046538055.1 Actinomycetota bacterium | reverse complement strand
GGGTCTCGTCCTCGCCGCCGATGGTCTCCTTGACGGCGGTCTGCGTGTCGCCTCCCACCGGAGCGTCGAGGGACATCGCCCCGAAGGCCCGCCCCGCCTCCAGCGCTTCCCCCACCTCCTCGGCGGTGAGCCCGCTGGTGGTGGCGATCTCCTCGTCGGTGGGAACCCGCCCCAGTTCCTGGGTCAGGCGGTTCCGCTCCCGGGTCACCAACAGCACCGACTCCTTGAGGCTGCGGGGCACCTTCATCGCCCAGGCGGTGTCCCGCAGGTACTTCTTCAGCTCCCCGCTGATCGTCTTCCCGGCAAACGTGGAGAACTTGACTCCCCGCGAGGGGTCGAACCGATCGATGGCCGCCACCAGAGCCATGTAAGCCACCTGGTCCAGGTCGGGTCCTTCCCCGGAGCGGCGATAGCGACGGGCGATCGCCCCGGCGAAGCCCTCGTAGCGGGTGAACAGCTCGTCACGGGCGGCCCGATCATGGGAGACCTGTTCCCACAGCTCCTCCTCCGAGAGGTCATGCAGCCGGAGCCGGCGGATGAGATCGATCTCGAACCAGGGAGGAGGTCCGATTTCCCAGCGGCTGGCCAGCCGGTCGAAGATGGTGCGGGTCAGGTCATCGACGACGGGGCCCGAGCCGGCGCTCACCTCCACCCGGGCGCTGGACACGGTCTGCTCCACCGCCACGGAGATGGGCCCGTCGCTTCCGGAGGCGGCCGTGACGAGCTCGGAGGCAAGCAAGGACGCGTCGACCGCCTTGATGGCGGGACCCCGGTCGATCAGTGCGCCGATCACCCGCCGGGCGACGTAGGGAGCCGCGGTGGAAGGCTCCAGCTCGAAGGTCGTTCGGAGCCGGGAGGGTGCGTGACCCCCTTCGCGGCTCATCCGACCGCCTCGGAAGCGAGATCGGCGCTGCGGTAGATCTCGAATCGGTCGTGGAGTCGGGTGAGTTGGAGGATGCGCTCCACGGGACCCTCTTCGAACACGAGCAGGAGGCGACCGCCTTCCGATTCGATCGTGTCGCGGGCGGCGAGCAGGCTGCGAAGGCCCGTGGAGTCGATGAAGCCCACCTCGGACAGATCGGCGATGACCGTCTCGGAGGGTTCCTTCGCCAGGGCTTCCTCCAGGGTGGCGGCGGACGCCAGATCTATCTCCCCGGAGACGGTAACGAGTCGGGACGCGCCCAGGGACCCCTGCTCGATTGCGTACGTCGGACCTGTCGTCAAGTCGACCCTCGGGTGGCTAGCGAGATAGCGGAGGATAGTCGTGCTCAGGACTAGCGGCTCTGGTGGGCTTGCTCACTCCCGGCTGGGAGGCTCGGGTGGGTGGGCGTAGGCTGGTCGACTATGGAGCTTGAATCTCTGGCTGGACGGATCCCCCTGTCAGCCATGGAGGGGGCGGCGTAGCATTGGGCCTCATCACCCGGGTTGGTTCCAGGAACGGGGCCTCGTCTGAGCGTCGTCTCTACGGAGAGGTCGATCCTCGCTGGCGGCGCCGGTTCGGTGTCGTTGCCCGCGCCGCGGCATGGGCCGTGGTGCTCGGCGGCGTGCTGGCCATGGTGGGCCGGGCCCTGGAGATTCCGGAGCTGGCCCAATGGGTGCCCCGGCTGAGGGTGAGGCCCATGCAGCCCGCCAGTGCCCTCCTCTTCGCGCTGAGCGGGCTCTCGGTTCTCGGCCTGGCCGCCGCCCGCACCCGGCTGCGGTATCTGAGTGTGGTGGGGGGGATACTGGTGGTGCTGGGAGGTGTGACGGTGATCGTGGCGAACCTCCTCGACCTGAGCTTCCCCCGGTGGCTCGTCCCCTCCTATGCCGCGGAGGATGTCCTGGCGGGAGAGCAGATAGCCCGACCGGCCTTGAACGAGGGTACGGTCCTGGCCGCAGCAGGTCTGGGAATCGCCTTCCTCGCCGCCAGGTCGCGTCTCCTGCATGTGATGGGCCAGCTCCTGGCCGCGGGAGCGGCCATGGTGGGAGCCACGGTGATCGTCGCCTTCGCCTACGGAGACGACAACCTCCGGGGCTTTCCCCTCGGCTCGGGGCGGATGGCGATCAGCGCGGCCTTGCTCACGATCCTTCTGTGCGGGGCGGTGGTGATCGCCCGCCCGGCGCTGGGCATCATGGCTCCCATCATCAGTCCCTGGCCGGGTGGGATCGTCCTGCGCCGCTTCCTGCCTTTCGTGCTGGCCGGTCCGCCCCTGGCCATTGCGCTGTTGCTTGCCTCCACCACTCCCGAAAGCCAGCCGCGATGGTTCGCTCTCGCCGCGGTCCTGGTCTCCGGGCTCCTCATGGCGGCGCTGTTCGCCACGGCCGCGGCGGTGTCCGGATCGGCCCGGGACCTGGCGGTGGCGGAGGACCTGGTCGATCGGGCGGAAGCCGCCGTCATCCGGGAGGCAGGGATCGTGGAGGTATTGCTGGCTCGCCTGTCGCAGGCGGCCACCCACGTGGATGGCCTGGACGTGGCGGTGCGATTCCGGCCCGCCCAGGGGTGGCTGGCGGGTGACTCCGTTCTCACCATCCCGCTGGGGGAGTCCCGGTTGGCTGCCATCCTCATCGACGTGGTCGGTCACGGGCCGCATCCGGCCGTGGCGGCCGCTCGCCTGGGCGATGCCATCCAGCATGCACTTCGCAACGGGGCCGGTCCCGCCCACTCCATCGCCCAGGCGTGGTGGGTTCTCGATCAGCCTCAGTTGATGGCTTCGGTGACGGTGGTGGAGATCGATGCCCGCACCGGGGCCCTCCTGTACGCGCTGGCGGGAAGTCCGCCGGTCGTCCACTGGAACGGCCGGGACGTCGAGTGCTATCAACCCACCGGGCCGGTGATGCTCGCCGACGAGACGGGCAGCTGGGATCAGGGGGTGACCGTCCTCAGCCCCGGCGACGTGCTGCTGATCTACTCCGACGGCTTGGCCGACCCCACCCAGCCTCGAGGCAAGACGGTCGCCACCCTCGACGATCTCGTCGATGCGGTCCGGCGCTGCCCCTACCGGGATGCCGAGCGTCTGGCCGAGTGGTGCATCCAGGAGTCGGTGGGTCAGGCCGGAGGGGTGGTAGCAGACGACGCCTCGTTGATCGTGATCTCACGACCCAAGACCGAGCCCCCCGGCGAGGAACCGGCTCCCTCCATCTGACCGGCTCCCTCGATCTGAAGGGTCCCGATCCCCGTTCCGGCGCTCTTGTCCGTCCCGGCCGATGTGGAGTCGCCGGCGGTGAGCGAGAGGAGCACCAGGATCGCCACCACGAGCAGGATGATCAGGGTCAGGGCCAGCCATATCTGGCGGGCGTCGTCCCCGCTGTCGCCGTGGTGCCTGGCCTCCTCGGAGCGGCCGTAAGGATCCATCTAGACATCTGATCTACCCCCCACACAGAGAGGTCAAACGGTTACCGGGGGCGGGCCCCTCCGCGCCAGCGCGGCCCTCACCCGCAGGCTTCGGCCGCCGCGGGAACCGCCTCCGCCGACCCGGGATCCGTGACCGTGCGGTGCACCGCCTCCCTGATCCGGCCTATGTCCGGGACGGGATAGCCGGATCGGTTTCGTCCCTTGGACCATTCGGGCCCGAATCCGATCACGCGGACGTCGGGTGCCGAGACACGCTCGGTCAGGCGTATCAGGTCCGGTACCAGCTCCAGCGGCAGATCGGTCGTCACATGGGTTTCCACCGACTCCAGCAGACCCGACAGGTTGGCCAGGAGGCGAACCGGGTTGGCGCCGTCCACCATGGCGGTGAGCAGGCATCTCTGCCTGTGCATCCTCGAATAGTCGGAGGTACCCAGGCGGGAACGGGCGTAGGCCAGCGCCTGCCCACCGTTCAGGGTCTGCTCCCCGGCTTCGATCCTGATCATCTCGTAGTCGCCGGTGTCCGGGTCGTATAGGGGTCCGTCGACAGGAGAGGGGACCGTGACGGTCACGCCGCCGAATGCATCGATCAGAGCCCCGAAGCCGGTCAGGTCGACCAGGAGGTAATGGTCGATGCTCAGGCCGGTGAGGTGCTCGGCCATCGTCCTCGTGGCTACCGCCCCCGGGTCCTCCCCGGGGAACCGATCCGGCCGGTTCCGCCCGTAGGCGTAGACCTCGTTGAGGATTCCCCCCCGGAACCGCGACCCGTCGGGGAAGGTCAGCCCTCCGAAGTTGCGGGGGAGCCCGAACAGAGCCGCATCCCCGGTGGCGGGATCCACCGAGGCGACCATGATCGTGTCGGTGCGCAGCCCGGACCGGCCGGGACCGGCGTCGCCTCCCAGGATGAGCACCTCCAGGCGGTCGTCACCGAAGGGGAGGGTGGTAGTTGTGGTGGGGGGCCGCGTGGGAGGGGTGAACGTCTCGGGCGGAGCGGGGGAGGCGGCCCCCGGAGTGAGAGTTGGGACGGTGGTCGTGGTCGAGGTGGAGGTCGTGATCGTGGTCGTGATCGTGGTCGTGGTCGTGCTGAGTCGCGTCGGGAGTGTGGTGGTGGAGGATCGGGGGGCGAGCGCCGTCGGGTCCGGCTCGACGGGAGCGGGCTCGAACACGGCCAGGAGGGTGCTTCGGGCGCTCCACCCCATCCAGCCCACCGCCAGGTGCGGGACCAGCACCAGGGTGGCGAGGAGCGCCACGGCCGGCTATCCCCTTCCTCCCCGGGAGCGCCAGGCGTGGGTGGTGACCGCCAGCCGGGCGACGGCCAGCACCAGGTTCAAGGCCAGCATCCCGGCCAGGACGTCGGGATGGGCGAGCCGGGCGGCTATCTCTACGGGTCCCAGGTAGAAGAAGACGGCGGTGGTGACTGCCAGGGCCGCCAGCGTGGATGCGATGAGAGTCCATCCCATGACCGGTCGCCGGGAAGCGAGCTGTCCCCAGCCGGGGAGGATCAACGAGCGGAGTCCCGCCGGGAGGGGTCGGGGTGAGCTTCTCGCGGCCACGACCACTCAACGAC
>JBKHJQ010000221.1:0-4896 GCA_046538055.1 Actinomycetota bacterium | reverse complement strand
GTGTCGGGCGGCCAGGGCAATGAGGCTGCGGCAAGCCAGGCATCGGTCTCGGGTGGTCTGGACAACACAGCCTCCGGGTCCCAAGCTTCCATATCGGGAGGCTTCCGCGGGTCGGCCGAAGGCGACCAGTCGTCGGTGTCGGGTGGTGGCGACAACACCGCCAGTGGCACCCAGTCGTCGATATCGGGGGGAGCGGTCAACGAGGCGAGCGGGGGCTGGTCGTCGGTCCTGGGCGGGGACGGGAACGCGGCAACGGCCACACGGGCGGCGGTGTCGGGCGGCATCTCCAACACCGCCTCCGAGGGCTTCAGTTCGGTGTCGGGGGGGATCGCCAACACCGCCAGCGGCGCCAACTCGTCGGTGCTGGGAGGGAACAACAACACGGCGGACCAGCTGGACGAGTGCATTCCCGGTTGCCCCTAGGGGTCTGCCGGCCGCCACCTGATCTGGTCACCGCATTGATGCCGGTTCCCCCGCCCGGTCGGGACGGGGCGGCGGGTCGATGCCAGGCCGACCTGTCCCTGCCGCCCGGTACCCTGGGAGTGATGTCTGAGCCCCCCGCAGGCCGCGACCAGCTCGAGCGTCCCCATGTCCTGGTGGTGACCGGGATGTCCGGCGCCGGCAAGTCCTCGGCCGCCAACGTCCTGGAGGACAACGGCTACAACGTGATCGACAACCTCCCGCCCGCCCTCCTGCGCCAGGTGGTCGACTTCCACGGGGTCGGGGAGCGGCGTAGCCGCCTGGCGGTGGTGGTGGACGCTCGGGGTGGCGACGCCCCCGCCGCCCTCGGTGAGGTGACCCAGGAGCTCTCCCAGAACGGCATCCGCACCGCCATCCTGTTCCTGGACGCCGACGACGCCGTCATCATCCGCCGCTACGAGGAGAACCGCCGTCCCCACCCCCTCGGCTACCCGACCATCGATGAGGCGATCCGAGCAGAGCGGGAGATGCTGGAGCCGCTGCGGGAGTCGGCCGACGTGGTCATCGACACCACCGACCTCAACGTCCACGAACTGCGCGACCGGGTCGTCAACGAGTTCAGCAGCGAAGCCATGCAGCGCCCCATGCGGGTGTCTGTCCGGTCGTTCGGCTTCAAGCACGGCACGCCCCGGGACGCCGACATCGTCTTCGACGTCCGCTTCCTCCCCAATCCCCACTGGGTCCCGGAGCTGAAGCCGCTGCGGGGCACCGACCCGGACGTGGCCGACTACGTGCTGGGAAACCCGGACGCGGCCGAGTTCGTCGACCGGGTGGACGAGCTGGTGTCGTTCCTCGTCCCCCGCTTCGAGGCGGAGGGCAAGTCCTACGTCTCCGTGGCCGTCGGCTGCACGGGCGGGCACCACCGGTCGGTGGCGATCGCCGAGGAACTGGGCCGGCGCCTGGAGAAGCAGGGGGTACGGGCCGCCGTCCGACACCGGGACGTCGACCGATGACCTACGGCCACGGCGGCTACCTCCCCTCGGGCGAGGCTCCCTCGGCCCGCACCGCCGTGGCCGACGACCCCCTCATGCTGTCACCGGACGGTCCCGCCGTGGTGGCGATCGGGGGCGGCCACGGGCTGGCGGCGGCGCTGGAGGCGGTCCAGCTCTACGCCGGCAAGGTGACCGCCGTGGTGTCGGTGGCGGACGACGGCGGGTCGTCGGGACGCCTCATCCAGGGGCTGTCCATCCCCGCTCCCGGGGACATCCGTCGCTGCCTCCTCGCCCTGACTCCCGAGCCCACTCTCGTCTCGGAGCTGTTCGCCTATCGCTTCTCCGCCGGCGACGTCATGGACCACTCGCTGGGGAACCTGATGCTCGCCGCCCTCACCGACCTGTACGGCGATTTCGGGGCGGCGGTGGATGCCGCCGGCAGGATGCTGGGGGCGCTGGGGGAGGTGATCCCCGCCACAACGTCGCCGGTGGGTCTGCGGGCCCGGATCGACGGGGAGACCGTGGAAGGCCAGGTGAGCATCTCCCGCCTCCGGGGCCGGATCGAGGCGATGGAGCTGAGCCCGCCCGATCCCCAGCCCAACCTGCGGGCGCTGGAGGCGATCGCCTCCGCCGACCAGGTAGTGATAGGCCCCGGCTCGCTGTTCACGTCGGTCATCGCCGCGCTTGTGGTGCCGGACCTGGCCAAGGTGGTGATGGCGTCCGGGGCCCGAAGGGTTTTCGTCTGCAACCTGGTGACCCAGGACGGGGAGACGTGGTCCCTGGACGGCCCCGGCCACATCGAGGCGCTGTCCCGCCTGGGCGGCGTGGAGGGCCCCGGCACGATCGTCGTCCACGACGGCCACCTGGCGGTCCCCCCCGGGCACTCCCGGATCGACCTCTCCCAGCCACCGCCGGGAGGCTGGGAGGTCGTCCGCGCCGACGTGGCGGATCCCACCGCCGACTGGCCCGCCCACGACCCCTTCGCCCTCGCCCAGGTGCTGGAGACCCTGGTCCCCTGACCCCGGCCCGGCCGACTCCGTTTTCGGGATGCGGGTTGGGGGACAGCGGCGCCACGGGTGGCACAATGAAGGCCGATGGCCGAATACCTCACCCTCGACGACGTGCCCCTGGCGGACCGGAAGGTCCTGGTCCGCTCCGACCTCAACGTCCCCATCGACGAGGGGCGGGTGGTGGACGACTTCCGCATCCGGATGGCCCTCGACACCATCGAGCGTCTTCGATCCGCCGGCGCCTCGGTGGCGGTGTGCAGCCACCTTGGCCGCCCCAAGGGCCCGGACCCCGCCTTCTCCCTCGCCCCGGTGGCCCAGCGCATGCAGGAGGTGGGCGGGTTCGCCGTCCGGTTCGTGGAGGCGGTGGTGGGCCGGGAGGTGGACGAAGCCGTGGCGAGCTCCGGGCCGGGCGACGTCATACTCCTGGAGAACACCCGCTTCGAATCCGGGGAGACCAACAACGACGCCGACCTGGCGGACCGCCTGGCCGCCCCCTTCGACCTCTTCGTCCAGGACGCCTTCGGGTCGGTCCATCGGGCCCACGCCTCCACCGCCGGGGTGGCGGAGAGACTCCAGTCCGTGGCCGGTCCGCTCCTCGTCTCGGAGCTGGAGTCGCTCGGCAAGTTCCTGGGGGCTCCCGAGCGGCCCTACGTGGTCGTCCTGGGTGGGGCCAAGGTCTCCGACAAGCTGGGGGTGATCAAGAACCTGCTGCCCACCGTCGACACGATGCTCATCGGAGGGGGTATGTGCTTCACGCTCCTGGCCGCTCGTGGCCATGAGGTAGGCGACAGCATGCTGCAGGAGGACCAGATCGAGGAGGTTCGGGCCATCCTCGACGGACCTCAGGGGGACCGCATACGGCTCCCCGACGACATCGTGGCCGCCGACTCCTTCGCCGAGGACGCTCCCGCCGAGGTGGTGCCCGCCACCTCCATCCCGGACGGCCGGGTGGGCCTCGACATCGGTCCCGACACGGCCGCCTCCTTCGGGGAGACGATAAGGGGGGCCCGGTCGGTGTTCTGGAACGGGCCGATGGGGGTGTTCGAGTGGGAGCGGTTCCGGGCCGGCACCGAGGCGGTGGCCCGGTCGATGGCCGAGTGTGAGGGCTTCACCGCCGTGGGTGGGGGGGACTCCGCCTCGGCCCTGGCCATGTTCGGCCTGGAGGACCGGGTCTCGCATCTGTCCACGGGCGGGGGAGCGGGCCTCGAGCTCCTGGAGGGCGAGGACCTGCCCGGGGTGGCCGCACTTCGGAGGTGGGCATCGTGAACGGGCGCAAGGACCTGATCTGTGGCAACTGGAAGATGCACTCCAATCACCTGGAGGCCATCCAGATGATCCAGAAGCTCCACTACCGCCTGGAGCCGGACGACTACGAGCGGGTGGAGGTGGTGGTGGCCCCGCCCTACACGTCCCTCCGGTCCGCCCAGACGGTGATCGAGGTGGACCGTATGCTGATCGGGTTGGGTGCCCAGGATGTCTTCTGGGAGGACGAGGGCGCCTTCACGGGGGCGGTGTCGGCACCGATGCTCGCCAAGCTGTCGGTGGATTACGTCATAGTGGGGCATTCGGAGCGGCGCCAGCACTTCGGAGAGACCGACTCGTCGGTCAACCGGAAGCTGAAGGCCGTGCTGCGTCACGCCATGACGCCCATCCTGTGCGTGGGCGAGACCCTGGAGCAGCGGGAAGCGGGTGAAGCCGGGACCGTGGTGGTGGGTCAGCTGCGGGGCGCCCTGGAGGGCGTGGATCCCGAGCAGGTGGCCTCGCTGGCCGTGGCCTATGAGCCGGTCTGGGCGATCGGGACCGGACGCACCGCCACGCCTGAGGACGCCGGGGAGATGTGCCAGGCCATCCGCTCGGAGGTGGGGGAGCTGGCCGGCCCCGAGGCGGGCGAAGGCGTGCGAGTCCTGTACGGGGGCTCTGTGAACCCGGGCAACATCAAGGACCTGATGGCCAAGCGCCACATCGACGGTGCCCTGGTGGGCGGCGCCTCCCTCGACCCCGACACCTTCGCCTCGGTGGTCCGCTACTGGATCTGACCGCCCGTGAACGGTGCCGCTGATACCGTTCAGGGCGTGCGCCTCCAGCCCGACTTCCCCCTGCGCACGGAGCGTCTTCTCCTGCGGCCGTACGGACGACAGGACTTCGAGTACCTGGCGGACGTGGCGTCACGGCCGGAGGTGGTCCGCTACCTGTACGAGGATGTGAGGGACCGCCAGGAGGTCTCGGCCGAGCTGGAGCTACGAGCCCGGCTTCGCTCCATCCAAAAGGAGGGCGATCGCCTCCTGCTGGTGGCGGAGACCTCTGAGGAACGGAGGGTGGTGGGAGACGTCAACCTCCACTACGTAAGCGAGCAGCATCGGCGGGGAGAGGTGGGATGGGTTTTCCACCCCGATCACCAGGGTCAGGGATACGCCACCGAAGCCGCCGCCGTGATGCTCCGCCTCGGCTTCGACGAGTTGGGCCTGCATCGCATC
>JBKHJQ010000220.1:0-4920 GCA_046538055.1 Actinomycetota bacterium | reverse complement strand
CAGCTGCACCCTCTCTCCCTGTACTTCCCGGGAAACGGACAGCCGCCCCTCGATGAGCACGTAGACCGTGTCCGCCTTCTCGCCCTCCCGGATCAGCACCTCCCCCTCTGCCAGGCTGCGGCGGACGGCTTGCCCGTCGCCTGCCTCATCACCCAGAAGTTCCAGCACCGCCTCCAGCACGGACGAGAAGCTACCAAACCTGTGGCAGGGCCGGGACGCAAACAGCACCGAAGCTGTGAACAAACGCGAAACCCTCCAGGGGGAGGCTCCCGGCGTGAGAGGTGGGGCCGTACGATGCCGGAGTGACTGCGAGCCACCCGCACCGGCGCGTCCTGGTCGTCGACGACGAGCCCATGGTCAGGGAGGTGGTGTCCACCTACCTGAACCGGGAGGGATTCGAGGTGGACACCGCCGCCGACGGCCGGGAGGCGGAGAGGCTCCTGCATGAGCGGGCTCCCGACCTGGTGGTCCTCGACCTGATGATCCCCCGGGTGGGCGGGCTCGACCTCCTGCGATCGATCCGCCGGGAGGGGGACCTGCCGGTGATCGTGCTGACCGCCGGGGGGGAGGAGAGCGACCGCATCCTGGGTCTGGAGCTGGGAGCCGACGACTACGTCGTCAAGCCCTTCTCGCCCCGGGAACTGGCCGCCCGGGTCCATGCCGTCCTGCGGCGATGGGACATCCACACGAGCGACGTGCGGATGGTCTTCGAGGGACTGGTCATCGACCCGGAGAGCCGGGAGGTGGAGGTGGAGGGGGAACCCATCGACCTCACCCCCAAGGAGTTCGACCTCCTCGCCTTCCTCGCCTCCTCTCCCCGGCAGGTGTTCACCCGGGGCCAGCTCCTGGCGCACGTATGGGGCTCCTCTGCGGAGTGGCAGGATCCGTCCACCGTGACCGTGCACGTGGGGCGCATCCGCCAGAAGATCGAGCCCGACCCCCAGGCTCCCCGCTGGATAGCAACGGCGTGGGGTGTCGGCTACAGGTTCCTGCCGTGAGGAAGCTCATCGCCCTCACCGCGGCCCTGGTGGTGGCCATCCTCCTGGTGACGGAGGCGGCCATGCAGCCCTCACCCCGGGATCGGGCGATCCTGATCACGGTCTTCGGCCTCGCCTTCGCCCTGACGGTGATGATGGGATGGCTGCTGCTGCGCCTCGCCCACCGCATCCGCACCCTCCGCACGGCATTCATCCTCATCCCGGTGGGGGCCGTGGGGGTGGCGGCCATCACCATCGGCGCAGCCGCCTTCACCATGTTCCTCTCCGCCCACGACCTGCGCCTCACGCTGGTGGCGTTGGGGCTGGGTGTGGGGCTGGGCACGGCCCTGGCCGTGACCGTGTCCCGCCCTCTGGCCGGCGATCTGCGCCGCCTGTCGGAGACGGCCGCCCGGGTGGCGGAGGGGGATGTGACCGCCCGAACCGGCGTAAGCCGCCCGGATGAGGTGGGCGAGCTGGCCCGGGCGATGGACGGGATGATCGGTGAGCTGGCCGGACTGGAGGAGGAGCGCGCCCGCAACGAGGAGTCCCGGCGGACCTTCCTCGCCGCCATCGGCCACGACCTGCGCACTCCCCTCACGTCCCTGCAGGCGGCGGTTGAAGCACTCCAGGACGGCATCGCCCCCGACCCGGACCGCTATCTCCGCTCCATGGCGCGGGACCTGCAGACGCTGCGGGGCCTGGTCGACGACCTGTTCATGCTGACACGGATCGAGACGCGTGACCTGGAGCTGCAGCCCGTGGCGGTGGACGCGGCGGAGCTGGTGGACGAGATCCTCGAGGCCATGCGCCCGCTGGGGGAGAGCCGCCACGTGCGCCTGGTGCTCGACACGGAAGGCCCGGCACCTGTGGAGGCGGACCCCCGGGCCATGGCCCGGGTGGTGCGGAACCTGGTGGACAACGCGGTGCGCCACACCGGTCCCGACACGGAGGTGCGGGTGAGGGTGGAGCGGGAGCCGGGTGGGGTGCTGGTGAGGGTGAAGGACCAGGGCCCTGGCTTCCCGGAGGGTTTCCGCCATCTGGCCTGGGAGGACGCCGTCCGGGGGGACGCGTCGCGTTCGCGGGACGGGGGCGGGGCGGGCCTGGGTCTCACCATCGCCCGCGGCCTGGTGGAGGCGCACCAAGGCGAGATATGGATCGGGGAGGGCGAGGGCGGGGAGGTGGCTTTCCGTCTTCCATCCGAGCGCGGCCTCACCTGACCACCGTCAGCCCGTCCACGCCCTCCCCCCGGAGCGCCCGCTCGGTCCTCTCCCACGATGCGGCGTTGTGGCGGGCAGCGGGAAGTATCCGGTAGCTGCCGCCCTCCACCCAGGTCGGGTACGCCCGCAGCTCCCGGGCCGCCCATCCCTCACCCCGGAGCGCCATCTCCACCTCCACGATCACCCCGTCCTGGGTGGAGGGACGTGAGCGCTGAGCCGACAGGAAGTTGCCGAGGCCGTAGACGATGTACTCGCCGTCCACCTCCTCCACCGGCTGGACGACGTGGGCATGATGTCCCACCACCAGGTCGACATGGGGAGAGGCGATGAGCCGGCGGGCAACCTCCCGCTGGTAGTCGGTGGGAGCCGTCCGGTACTCGGTGCAGCAGTGCACGCTCACCACGACCACGTCCGCTCCCTCCCGGCGGGCAGCCTCCGCCTGGGACAGCAGCCCGTCCACCTCCAGCATCTGGACGAGCCAGGGCTTCCCGGGTGGCAGCCGCAACCCGTTGAGCCACCAGGTGGCGGATAGGTGCGCCACGGTGGCCGACTCCGTCCGGTAGAACGTGGCGCGTCCGGCGTCCTCGGGACCCGTCGCCATCCCCGCCTGGTCCAGACCTGCCTCCTCCAGCACCTCCAGGGTGGAGGCAATGCCGGCCTCTCCCTGGTCGTAGGAGTGGTTGGAGGCGGTGGAGCAGCCGTCGTAGCCGGCATCCGCCACGGCATCGGCCACCTGGCGGGGTGCGTTGAAGGTGGGGTAGCCGGACAGGTCCCGGTTGTGGCGGGAGAGGGGGACCTCGAGATGGCAGATGGCCAGGTCCGCCGCCTCCAGCCAGGGCGCCACCGGGGCGAACATGGGGCGGAAGTCGTAGGGTGACCCGTACCCGGCCGCCCGCCGGGAAACGGGGAGATGGATCAGCAGATCGCCGGTGAAGGCCATCCTCACCTCCGGACGGGGTGGGACCTCCCGGAAGCGGAGGCCCAGAGCCCGGGCGAGGAACGACGCCATCTCGTCCCGGCTCACGGCCTTGCCGGGGCAGTAGCGGTCGTTGTCCGGGGGGTTGCAGCCCCGGGTGATCCCCGCCTCCGCCAGGGCCGCTATGTCCCGTTCGAAGATCGACCCCTCCGCGTCCGCGAAGCTATGCCCCTGAGCGTGTTCCAGTCCCAGCGCCCGTACCAGGAAGGCGGCCAGCTCGCCGCGGGTCACGGGGCGCACCGGGCAGAACACCTCCGGGCCGCAGCCGCGTGTGATGCCTGCTGCTTCCAGGGAGGCGATCTCGGCCTCGAAGATGGAGTCCCCGTCGTCGGTGAACGGGTCGGCCTCCGACCGGGGAAGGGAGAGGGCGCGCACCAAGAAGGCGGCGAACTGGCCCCGGGTGACGTCCCGGGAGGGGCAGAAGAGGTCCTCCTCCCCGCATCCCCGGGTTATCCCGGCTGCCGCCAGCGCCTCGATCGCTCCCTCGTGGGGATTGCCGTCGTCGTCGAAGAAGGTCCCGCCCGGGGCCAGGTCCGTCCCGCCGGTCTGTCCGGACGCAGGAACCGCACCCACGACCATGGCCAGGGCGATGCCGGCCCCTGCGGCGATACGCATCCGCACTGTCGGAGAGTCTGGCACGGCCCGGGGAACGGAGCCGCCATAATGGCGTCCGATGGAAAGCTACTCCGGGCCCGTTCGGATCCTCGATTCCAACGGCATTCTCCTCACCGTGGGAAGCGCCGAGCTGAAACGCATCCCGGAATCGGGATCGTGGGGCGGCCTCCTCCGCACCATCGCCAACACCGCCGTGGCGGGCAAGGCCCTCCACGTGATGATCGAGATCCCCGACGGGGGCATCGGCGATGCCGCCCTCGACCCCCAGCCCGAATCCGACGGCATCGCCTTCTCCGAAGTAGCCGGTATCGGCCCAGCCCCCTTCTGAGTCGGAGCCCGGCTCAAGGTATCCACTCGCCACCGTCGACCGGACGGACATCTCCCGGCACCGCCATGCTCCCCACGTACACCCAGGCCGGCAGCAGCCGCGCTCCCGTCATCACGTCCGCCACGGTCCGCACGTACTCCGGATCGGGGTCCTCCACTCCCTCGTACTCGTCCAGCATGCGCAGGGTCTCCTCCACCTCCCGCAGCCACAGCAGGTCGCCGGTCACCTCGCTTCCGGGCGACTTGATGCACCACGGATAGCGGTGACCCTCGCCCACCAGCGAATACCCCGACAGGACCGCCGGCCGGTGATCGACCACCTTCGGCTTCACCAACGAGAATGCCCGGCCCCGAGGCCGGAGGGTGCCGTACACGAAGAGCCGGTCCAGCATCATGCCCTCTCTCCGGTCCGTGCGCCGGTCGGCCCCGCCTCCGATCGCGGTGCCGAGTACGCCGGTCTGTGGACGGGGAGACGACCCGGAAGCATCGACACTGAGATTCAACTCCCCGACAGCCGATAGCCCATCCCCCGCACGGTCTCGATCAGGTCGTGGCCCAGTTTCCTCCTCAGGTAGCCCACGTAGACGTCCACGACGTTGGAGCCCGGGTCGAAGTCGTATCCCCAGACATGGGACAGGATCTGCTGGCGGGAGAGGACCTGGTCGGGATGGCGGAACAGCAGCTCTGCCATGCTGAACTCGCGGGCGGAAAGCTCCACGACTCGCCCTGCCACGGTGGCCCGCCGCGTCCGCAGGTCCAGGACCACATCGCCCGCCTCCAGGACCATGAGCTCGGAGGTCCCTCTCTC
>JBKHJQ010000219.1:0-4947 GCA_046538055.1 Actinomycetota bacterium | reverse complement strand
GCGGGAGCGGACCTGGTGCTCTTCTCGGGCGACAAGCTGCTGGGCGGACCGCAAGCCGGGTTGATCGTGGGTCGGGCCGAGCTGGTCGCCCGCCTGGCCCGCCATCCCGCCGCCCGGGCGCTGCGGGTGGACGGCTCCACCGCGGCGGCAGTGGCAGCCACCCTCACCGCCTACCTGGCGGGGGAGGCGCACCGTCTTCCCCTGTGGCGGATGGCGACGCTCGTCCCCTCGGAGGTGGGAGAACGCGCCCGGCGCGTGCTGGACGAGTCGGGCGCGGAGGGAAGGATCACCCAGGGCTCGTCCACCCTGGGGGCGGGGTCGGCCCCGGGGGCGGAGATCCCCACACGGCTGATCGAGCTTCCCGACGCCGACACCGTCCATCCCCGTCTCCTCGCCCACGACCCACCCGTCCTGGCCCGACGCCGGGCGGGCTCGGCGGTGCTGGACCTGCGCACGGTCGACCCCGCCGACGACTCCGCCGTCGTCGCCGCCCTCCGCGCTCCATGACGGTCGTGGGGACGGCGGGGCACGTCGACCACGGCAAGTCCACGCTGCTGCAGGCGATCACGGGGCGGGACCCGGATCGCTGGGAGGAGGAGAAGCGGCGGGGCCTGACTATCGACCTGGGATTCGCCTGGACGGTGCTCCCCTCCGGCCGGGAGGTCTCCTTCGTGGACGTGCCCGGCCACGAACGGTTCATCAAGAACATGCTGGCGGGGATCGAGGCGATCGACGTCGCCCTGTTCGTGGTGGCGGCGGACGAGGGCTGGATGCCCCAGTCCGAGGAGCATCTGGCGGTTCTGGACCTGCTGGGAGTGGAACGGGGGGTGGTGGCCCTCACCAAGGTGGACCGGGTGGACGACGAGCTGGAGGAGCTGGCGGGCCTGGAGATCCTGGAGCACCTGGAGGGGACCTCCCTGGAGGGCGCGCCGGTGGTGGGCGTCTCGGCCCAGGAGGGGCGGGGCCTGGAGGAGCTGGTCGCCGCCCTGGACGCCGCCGTGGCCGACCCGGAGCCCGGCCACGACCCCCGCCTGTGGGTGGACCGCCGCTTCACCGTCGCCGGAGCGGGCACAGTCGTCACCGGGACCCTGCTGGGAGGGCCCCTGGAGGTGGGAGACACCCTGGTGGTGCACCCGGGAGGAGAGCCGGTGCGGATCAGGACCCTCCAGAGCCACGAGAGGGCCGCCGACAGGGTGGAGCCCCACCGTCGGGTGGCGGCCAGCCTGGTGGGAGCCCCCGAGGAGCTGGCCCGGGGGCACATGCTGGGAGTGGCGGAGCGCTGGAGCCTCACCAGCCGGTTCACCGCCGCGGTACGCACCGCCCGGTACGTGGAGGAGGAACTGGGCGAGCGGGGCGCCTACCAGATCCACGCGGGGACGGCGGCGGTGGGAGCCCGCCTCCGCTCGGTGGGGGAAGGGACGCTCGTCACCCTGGAGCGTCCCCTGCCTCTCCGCTACGGGGATCGGTTCATCGTGCGGGAGACCGGCCGCCGGGCGGTGGTGGGAGGAGGGACGGTGCTGGACCCGCGTCCACCCGCCCGGGGCCGGCCCCTGCGGGCATCCGCCGCCCTTCCCCCCGGCCTCCACCCCCGGGAGGCGGCCTCCGCCCTCCTCCGGGTGCGGGGCTCGGAGATGGCCTCCCGGCTCGAGGCCGAGGCGGGAGCCGCACCGGACGCGGGGATCTCCATCCAGGATTGGGTCTTCACCGCCGATGAGATGGAGCGTCTGGAGGAGAAGGCGACAGAGGAGCTGGAGGCCTTCCACCGCGCCACCCCCCTCCGTCCCGGCCTTCCCCTCGCCACCCTCGCCAGCCGCCTGGGCGTGACCCCCGAGGTGGTGGTCAGCGTGATCGAGAGGTCCTCAGCACTGGAAGGAGACGGAACCCTGGTGTGGGCCGCCGGGCATCGGGTGACGCTGACCGAGGAGCAGGAGGAGCGCTGGCAGCGGGCCCGCTCCGCCCTGGCGGGAGCGGGATTGGCGGTGCCCCGCGCCGCGGAGCTGCCCATCGACGAGGAGATGGTCCACGAGCTGGTCCGCTCCGGGGACCTGGTCCGGGTGTCGGGGGAGATCCTGTACCTGCCCGAGCAAGCCGAGGAGATCCGGCGGGCCGTGGCGGCGATGCCGGAGGGGTTCACCGTGGCCGACTTCCGGGACGCCCTGGGCCTGTCCCGAAAGTACGCAGTCCCCATCCTGGAGTGGGCGGACGAGACCGGCCTGACCCGCCGGCGGGGCGACACCCGCACGCCCCTCTCACGCGAGTGAGTGCGCATGGACCGTCCCGGTCCCATGCGCACTCGGGATGCTGACGATTCGGTCAGCTGGCCGCAGAGGCGGCGAACATCTCCTTTCGGTCCGCTTCGGTCATGCCTCCCCAGATCCCGAAAGGCTCCTTGATGGTGAGGGCATAGGAGGAGCACTCCGACAGGACCGGACAGACATGGCAGATCGCCTTCGCTCTGGCTTCACGTCTTTCTCGTTCGTCCTTGCGCTCGAACGTAGAGGGTGGAAAGAACAGGTGGGCATGGTTCCCGCGGCACAGAGCCTGGAGCTGCCAATCCTCGGACGGCAATGTCGTTCCCCTTTCCTCGCGAAAGTCGGGAAGCGGAACCTAACGCCACATCCCAGCATTCGCCAGGGAAAAGCTGGAAGGAATTCGGCGCGTTTTTCGCGCTCTCAGGGACCCTCGGGGAGGGGATCCACCTCCAGGACGGAGCCGTCCACCCCCGCGATCCGCACCACGTCGCCTGCCCGGATCCCCGCCTCCCGGTGGGCGGTGGCCGTCCAGCGGGCCCCCGATACCTCCACCTCGCCGTCGGGATCGAAGTCCGTCACCGCCCTTCCGCGCTCCCCCACCAGGTGGTCGCGGCCGATGGTGCGGGTGCTGAAACGGGAGCGGGCCACGGTGGGCATGGCCACCGTGTAGAAGAGGAGGACGGAGGCGACGATGACCACGATGACGATGGGATTCACCTCCAGCTGGGGAGCGCCGTCCACGTACCACAGGCCGCCTCCCAGCATCGCCACCGCCCCCAACCCGGTGAGGGTGGCAACCCCGCCCCGCTGGTAGGAGGCGGTCAACAGGGCCCACCCGGCCACGGCCAGCCCTACCGCCCACCACCGGAGCGGAAGCGCGAACATGCCGTAGGACGCCAGGAAGAGGGAGATGGCCGCCACCCCGGCGGCCAGGCCCGGCCCGATGGCGTAGAACTCGAAGGCGGCCACCGTCAGGCCCGCCACCAGGAAAAGGAAGGCCGCCTCGGGGGTGACCCCCAGACGGAGGAAGGCAGCCCAGTATCCCGGCTCGTGGAATACGACCTCGATGGTGCTCACCTCCGACCGGCCGTCCACCTCCACCGTCGTGAGGGTGCTGAGCTCCCGGGGCTCTCCTCCCACCTGGACCGCAACCCCGTCCAGGTCCTGTATGAGCTGGCGGATGGCAGGCGACACCACGTCCACCACTTCGTGGACCGGACCCTCCACCTCCAGGAACGACTCGGTGAGGGCGAGAGGGACACGGGTCTCGGTGTCACCGGGATCGGCGGCGATGGTGGGCTCGGCCAGGCCGATCCGGGCGCCGGGGGCCGCCATCCGCAAGGGAGCGCTGACCACCAGGTCCGCCGCACCCCCGTAAGCCACCGCCGGGGCGGGGCCCACCCACACTGCCAGAGGCAGGGGCGGATCTGCCACCAGGGCTACCAGCTCCTCGTATCGGTCCCGGTCGGCCACCACCCCGGGGGAGTCGAGCTGGATGATCACCGCCTCCGAGTCCCGCTCCGCCGCCTCCCGGATCGTGTCGATAGCGAAGGCGACCACCTGGTCGTCCAGGGGACCGGAGACGTCGACCACATCCAGCCGGCGTGCCTCCTCCTGTTGGGCACCGCCGACGGCGGGCGCGAGGAGGACGAGGAAGAGGACGGAGACAGCGAGTCGTCGCACGAGCAGGGGAATGATAGGGAGCTGGGGGACCGTCCCGACCGGGCCGTCCCGTCCCGGGGCTATCGTGTCGCCCATGGCCAACGTCGTGGTGCTGACAGACGACCCGTGGGTGGAGAACGAGGTGCTGGCCGCCCTCTCCGACCCCGGCACCCAGGTCCACGTCATATCCGATCCCCGCAAGATCGAGGAGACGGTCGCAGAGACTCATGCCGACGTGGCGGTGATCGACCTGCAGGTGGGGGCAATGGGAGGCATGGCCGTGATCCGGGCCCTGCGGGTTGAATCCGACGTCCCCCGGGTCCGCACGGTGCTGTTGCTGGATCGGAGCGCCGACGAGTTCCTGGCCCGCCGGGCGGGAGCCGACGCTCATGTGCTGAAGCCTTTCACCTCCCAGCAGCTCCGGGCGGCGCTCGCCCTACCGGCCGGGGTCTGAGGCCGGTTAGAATCCATCCCCACGGGACGTGGCGCAGTTTGGCAGCGCGCAGCGTTCGGGACGCTGAGGTCGCCGGTTCGAATCCGGCCGTCCCGACCACAGAGGTGCTGGGTCAGAGGCCCGGAGTCGGGCCTCCGGCCAGCACCTCTTTCGTTCCATCGAGAACACATCGAACATCCAGATCCTGGACTCCTTAGCTGGCACTCCCGGCCGATCCAGGTTTCAGTGGCTGCGAGGGCTGCGAGGAGCGTCGATCACAGCCTGCCTTGCTCATGTCGACCACTCGGAGTGAGTACTCGAACCTCCGGGATTGCCTGGCTATCGCGCCGCAAGATCAGTCGATCGCGCCGGCCGTGGGCGCGCGCTATGCGCTGGTTGACCCGCTCACAGACCCGCGGACCAGTCGGGATACGAACTGGGTCAGCTTCCAGACTCCTCCATGCAAAGACGACAGCGCCATTGAGTGCCCCCAGGATTGGGTCGGATGCTCATGAACCTCTCCTGCTTTCATCATGACCGACTCTTTCTTGTTGTGCTATGTGGAGGCCGAGGGGAATGAAGAGGGCAGACCACAGCATC
>JBKHJQ010000218.1:0-4959 GCA_046538055.1 Actinomycetota bacterium | reverse complement strand
GTTCGCCCGTGAGCACTCGCTCCTGATCGGGACCATCGCCGACCTCATCGCCTACCGGCGCCGACAGGAACGGCTGATCGAGAGGATGGTGGAGGCGCGTATTCCCACCCGCCACGGCGTGTTCACCGCCGTCGGCTATAGGTCCCTGGTGGACGACCGCCAGCATATCGCCCTCGTGATGGGCGACATCGGCGACGGGAAGGAGGTCTTGGTCCGGGTCCACTCCGAGTGCCTCACGGGGGACATATTCGGCTCCCGGCGCTGCGACTGCGGTGAGCAGCTGGACCAGGCCATGGCCAAGATCGGAGAGGCGGGACGGGGCGTCCTGCTGTACATACGGGGCCACGAGGGGAGGGGCATCGGCCTGCTCAACAAGCTGGCGGCCTACGAGCTGCAAGACCTGGGACGCGACACGGTGGATGCCAATCTCGATCTGGGGTTCCCCGTCGACGCCCGGGACTACGGCGTCGGCTCCCAGATCCTCTACGACCTGGGTGTGAGAACCATGCGGCTGATGACGAACAACCCCACCAAGCGGGCCGGCATCACCGGATACGGTCTCGAGATCGTGGAGCGGGTCCCGCTGGTGACGAAGGCGAACCCCCACAATCTGCAATACCTGGACACCAAGGCGACCCGGCTGGGCCATACCTTCGACCCGGGCAAGGACGACGCCTTGTGACACAGGTCCGTGATATCGGCGTCCACGTCGAAGACGCCGCCGGCCTCCACATCGGCATCGTGGTGGCGGGATGGAACCGTTCCATCACCGACAGGCTCCTGGAGGGCGCCTTACAGCGTCTGGAGCGCCTGGGGGTGGGGGACGTGACGGTTCTGCGTGTCCCCGGCTCCCTGGAACTGGGAGTGGGGGCCGACGCCCTGGCCCGGGATGGCTGCGATGCAGTCGTAGCCCTCGGCACCGTCGTCAAAGGGGAGACCGATCACTATCAGATCGTCTCCACCGAGTCCGCCCGGGCCCTCACCCTGGTGGCCCAGGCCCACCACATCCCCGTCACCAACGGAGTCCTCGCCGTTCATGACGTGTCAGACGCCGTGGAACGCTCACGGGTGGGACGCAACAACAAGGGGGATGAGGCGGCCACCGCCGCAGTCGAGACGGCTTTGGCTCTGGCCGCCCTGGAGGGATCCTCCCCGGCGTGAACACACTCCCGTTCCCTGGTATCCTGAGATCAACAGGCGAGACAGCCGTAAGCGGAAGCCGCTGCTTCCCACCCGACCGCCTTGGGGCGAGTCGTGGTCACCGGCCACCTCCCATTCGGGAGGATTCGGGTGAGCAGCAAGGTCGAGGCTTGCTGCTCTTTTCTTGTTCGACTTTCAGTCGCCAGCACGACGTACATGACACCCAGCAGGAGGTAACGACATCGCTGAGTTGCGCGTAAACGGCTATATACGGGCCCCGGAGGTGCGGGTGGTCGCCCCCGACGGGGAGCAGATCGGCGTCAAGAAGCTGGCCGAGGCGCTCTGGCTGGCCGAGCAGCTCGATCTGGACCTGGTCGAGGTGGCTCCCAACGCCAGCCCCCCCGTCTGCCGGCTCATGGACTACGGCAAGTACAAGTACGAGCAGTCGGTCCGCGACCGGGAGGCCCGCAAGAAGCAGACCCGGACCACGGTGAAGGAACTGCGCATGAAGGTCCGAATCGGCGATCACGACTTCGAGATCAGCCGCCGCAAAGCCGAGGAGTTCCTGGCCGACGGCGACAAGGTGAAGGTCACCGTGCGGTTCCGGGGCCGTGAGCAGGAACGGCCCGAGTACGGCCGAGAGCTCCTGGAGAGGCTCATCGAGGAACTGGGCGAGAAAGCCTCGGTGGAGCAGACTCCGACCATGGAGGGGCGCAACATGACGATGGTGCTGGCTCCCTCCCGCAAGAGCGGGAGCGGGAAGGAAGAGGAGCCGCAGCCCGAACCCGCCGACGGCGAGTAAGGAGGCAGCATGCCGAAGATGAAGACACACAGCGGCGCCAAGAAGCGCATCAAGGTGACGGGATCCGGCAAGTACCGGCGCGGCCAGGCCGGGCGTGGCCACTACCGACTGGCCAAGGGGAAGCACACATTCCGGCGCCGGACAGGAGAAGAGGAGCTCGCTCCCGGGGACTTGCGTCGCGCCAAGAAGCTGCTCCGCAAGTGATCGATCGGAGGTAGAGATGGCACGCTCCAGAAACCCAGTCACGGCCAAGAAGGCCCACAAGAAGACGCTCGAGGCAGCCAAGGGCTACAAGGGGGCCCGCAGCCGACGCTTCCGCACCGCCAACGAGCAGGTGATGCACGCCGGCCAGGACGCCTACCGGGATCGGCGCGCCCGCAAAGGGGAGTTCCGCAAGCTGTGGATCACGCGCATCAATGCCGCCGCCCGCGAGAACGGCACCAGCTACTCCCGCCTCATCGCCGGCTTGAAGGCCGCCGACATCGAGATAGACCGCAAGATGCTGGCCGACATGGCCGTCAACGATCCGGCCGCTTTCAGCGCCCTCGTGGAGGCTGCCGGGGTGAACCAGGACTGAGGGTCACCCCCGGGTGGAGCCGATCCGATCCCTACGGAACCGGGCGGTGGTGGATGCCGCCCGGCTCCATCGGACCCGGGAGAGGAAGGAGACGGGCCTGACGCTGCTGGAGGGCCCGCATCTCCTGGAGGAGGCGCTATCGGCAGGGATCACCCCCGAATGTGTCTTCGTCCTCGAAGGTGACCCTCACAGGGATTGGCCGGGTTCTCTCACGGTAGACGAGAGGGTGATGCGCCGGCTGGCGCCCACCGAGACACCGCGGGGCCCCATCGCCGTGATCCGGGTCCCCGCCTGGAGCCCGCTCCCTGCCGGGCGCCACGTCCTGGTCCTCTGGGGTGTGTCGGACCCCGGGAACCTGGGCACCATCGCGCGGTCTGCGGCCGCCTTCGGCCTGGGAGTGGCGGTGGGGCCTGATTCCACCGATCCCTGGTCACCCAAGGCGCTGCGGGCGGGGGCGGGAGCCCATTTCCGGCTGCCGGGGCTGGTGCGCGTGGAGAAGCTCGACGACCTGGCCGGCCATCACCTGGCCGCCACGGTCGTCTCCGGGGGGGACGATCCCGCCGCTCTCGGGACCGGCCCCTGGGCTTTCGTCCTGGGTCCGGAAGCGCAGGGCCTGGATCCCGATCTGGTGGCGGCATGCGAGGTGAGCGTGACGATACCGATGCCCGGTCGGGTGGAAAGCCTCAACCTGGCGGTGGCGGCTTCCCTCCTGGCCTACATCGTGACCGTGGGCTCCGGCGGCTCACCCCACTAACCTTCCCGGTCCTATGGATCAGCTCGATCGCCTGGAGGACGCCCGGAAAGCGGCACTGGAGGCAATAGCCGACGCCTCCCGCCCGGACGACCTGGAGGAAGTGGAATCGGCGATCCTGGGGAAGGACTCGCCCATCGGGCGAATCCGCCGATCCATGGGGGAGCTGGACGCCGCCTCGCGACCCACCGTCGGCGCCAAGCTGCAGGAGGTCACGAAAGCCGTGACGGCGCAGCTGGAGGCCCGGCGGGAGGAGCTGGAGGCGAGGGAGGCAGAGCGGCGCCTGGCAGGGGAGGGCGTCGATGTGACGCTTCCCACACTCACGTATCCCGCGGGCGTGATCCACCTCATCCAGCAGACGATCGACGAGATCACCGACATCTTCACCGCCATCGGCTATCAGGTGGCGGACGGGCCCGAGGCCGAGCTCGCCTGGTACAACTTCGACGCCCTCAACACGCCACCCACCCATCCCGCCCGCTTCGAGTCCGACACGATGTACCTCGACTACGGGGACCCCGCCGACGAGATGCTCCTGCGCACGCAGACGTCGCCGGTCCAGGTCCGATGGATGGAGACCCACGAGCCTCCGGTCCACGTCATCGTGCCCGGCAAGACCTACCGCACCGACGCCATCGACGCCACCCACCTTCCCGTCTTCCACCAGATCGAGGGGCTGGCCGTGGATACCGACATCACGTTCCACGACCTGAAGGGGACGCTCCACTACTTCGCCGAGCAGTTCTTCGGCCCCCGGACCGAGATTCGCCTGCGCCCCCATTTCTTCCCGTTCACCGAGCCGTCGGCAGAGCTGGACGTGTCCTGTTTCAACTGCGAGGGAGGCGACCCCGCCTGCCGTGTGTGCAAGGGAGCCGGATGGCTGGAGATGCTGGGCTGCGGAATGGTGGATCCGGCTGTCTTCCAGGCGGCCGGATACGACCCCGGGCAACTCACCGGGTTCGCCTTCGGGCTGGGTGTGGAACGCCCTGCCATGGTCCGGCACGGCATAACGGACATACGCAACTTCATAGACAACGACCTGCGCTTCCTGGAGCAGTTCGCGTGAACGGCTCCTCCCCTCGCCGCCCACCGCTGCTTCTCGCGCACCGAATGCGGCCTATGGGCCGCAGTCGGTGCGCGAAAACGAGGATGGGAGCGAAAAGGGGGACGGGATGAGGGTCTCGCTCAACTGGCTCTCCGAGTTCGTGGATCTCCCCACCACCGAACCCCGGGAACTGGCCCATGCCCTCGCCATGCTGGGCCACGAGGTGGAGGGCACCGAGAAGGTGACCGCCGGCTGGAGGGATGTGCGGGTCGCCCGTGTGGAGACGGTGGAACCCCATCCCGACGCCGACAAGATCCGGGTCTGCACGGTGACCACCGGCGGGGAGCCACTGACGGTGGTATGCGGAGCCTGGAACTTCGAGGCCGGCGCCCTGGTGGCGTATGCCCCATCAGGGGCGGTGCTGCCCGGGGACTTCGAGATAGGAACCCGGACGATCCGGGGAGTGCAGTCACAGGGAATGATCTGCTCGGAGAAGGAGCTCGACCTGGGGGAGGACGCCGAGGGGATACTGGTGCTGGAACCGCCATCCGTGCCGGGCACGCCATTGGAGGACCTCCTCTCGCTCCCCGACGTGGTCTTCGACCTGGCCATCACCACCAACCGTCCCGATGCCATGTCCATGC
>JBKHJQ010000217.1:0-4968 GCA_046538055.1 Actinomycetota bacterium | reverse complement strand
GGGCACCCCCAGTCCCGGTGCCGCCATAAGGAGCCTTCACCGAGCATGTTCAGATTCCTCGCCCGCCGCCTCACCCAGATGGCGATCCTCTTCGTGGTCTTCCTCTCGATCGTCTGGCTCCTCATCCAGGCGATGCCGGGCGACATATCCAACACGCTCACCGTCAACCCCGACATCCCTCTCGAGACGCGCCTCGAGCTCCAGGACCGGCTGGGTCTGAACGAGCCTTTGCACGTCCAGTACTTCACTTACATAACGAACTTCTTCCGGGGCGAGATGGGGATCAGCTTCAGCAGGTATCCCCGGGACGTGTCCACGGTGCTGTGGAACGCCCTTCCCCGAACCCTCGTCCTCTTCCTCAGCGGGACGCTCGTGGCCTACTGGCTGGGCTTCAAGACGGGCAAGATCATCGCCTGGCGCCGGGGAGGAGGCACCGAGCAGGTGTGGATCACCAGCGGGGTGTTCCTCCAGACGGTCTTCTATCCCTGGTTCGCCATAGTGATGCTGTGGCTGTTCGGCTTCCTGCTGGGGTGGTTCCCCATCGGGCGGTTCACCACCGTCGGTCTGTGGCAGGGTGCCCGCTGGGACGCCAACACCATATTCGCGGCGATGATCCTCTCGGCCCTGGCGGTGTCGCTGGTGTACGGGGTGGGCCGCTACGTGATCCGCCGGTTCGCCAAGAGCGTGCTGGTCGAGAGCCGTCTCCGCCAGGCGCTCGGCATCCTGTCGTTGGGGGGCCTGCTGCTGTACTGGTATCAGCATCCGGCCCGGACGTACGTGGCCGACATAGCCCACCACACCATGCTCCCCGTGATGACACTGGGGCTGATTCTCTTTGGGGCGACAATGCTGATCACCCGCAGCTCCATGCTGGAGACCCTGGGGGAGGACTATGTCCTCACCGCTCGGGCCAAGGGATTGCCGGAGCGGGCCATCCGCGACCGCCACGCCGCCCGCAACGCCATGCTTCCCATCACCACCTCCCTGGTCCTGTCGCTGGCGTTCGTGATTGGAGGAGGCATCGTCACCGAGAGCATCTTCTCCTGGCCGGGCATGGGACTCCTCCTGCTGGACGCGGTCACCGTGGAGGACACCCCGCTGGCGGTGGGGGTGCTGGCCTACACCGGCGTGCTGGCCCTGGTGGGGCATCTGGTGGCCGACATCCTCTACACCGTCCTCGACCCCCGGATCCGGATATCGTGAGGCCTAAGGCATGAGTGTTCCCCAGACCCGTATCGATGGCGAGGCCGATCAGGGCCTGGAGGGCGCCTCCGTCACCGATGTGGTGGCGGGTGGGCGGGATCTGGCCGACACACCGATGTGGCGTGTGCGGATGCGGCTCTTTCGCCGGGCCTTGCGCCGCAACTGGGCACTGTTTCGGGAGAATCGGGCCGGGATGGTGGGCCTGGTGATGATCGGGATCTTCGCCCTGATGGCGATCGCCCATCCCATTCTGATGGCGACCGTGTGGGAGCCGGAGGTGTACGACCCTCTGCGGGGCTACGACGCCGTCCTCACCGAGTACACGGTGGTGGAGGAGGTGACGGACGAGTCGTCGCAGATCGAGTTGAACGAGGCCCGGATCGAGCTCAACCCCACCGTCGACGTGGGGGACGTGGTGCGCATACCCACCCAGCCCGCCCCGCCCACCCTGACGGGCGAGAATCCCCACTACCTGGGGACCGATCCCCAGGGTCGGGACATCTTCTCCCAGCTCCTGTACAGCACCCGGGCGGCGTTCCTGCTGGGAGCGGTGGCGGCCATCACGGCGGTGGTGCTCGCCACCACGGTGGGGTCGGTGGCGGCTTACTTCGGTGGCTGGATCGACGGGGGCTTGATGCGCTTCGCCGACCTCATCCTGCTGATGCCGCTCCTTCCCCTGCTCATCGTGATGAGCGCTGCCTTCGATATCGGCATGGTGACGCTGGGCATCTTCATCGGCATCCTCAACGGGTTCGGGGGCGTGGCGATCGTGCTCAAGTCGCAGGCCCTGTCCATCAAGGTCAAGTCCTATATCGACGCCGCCAAGGTGGCCGGGGGAGGGGACTGGCACGTCATCTTCCGCCACATCGTCCCCAATGTCCTGCCTCTTACCTTCCTCTACATGATGTTCGGCGTCTATGAGGCCATCACCATCGAGTCGATCCTGTCGTTCTTCGGCCTGCTGAACGTGGAGATGACCTGGGGTGTGATGCTCAACGCCGCTTCGGCCCGGGGATACTTGCTGAGCGGCCCGGACTACTGGTGGCTGCTCTTCCCGGCAGGACTGGCCGTCACCTTCCTCTGCTTTGCCTTCTTCATCGTGGGACGCGGCCTGGACGAGGTCGTCAACCCGCGGTTGAGAGCACGTTGAGCTAGCCTCCCCCGGACCCATGACCGTTTCCCTAGAGCATCTCGAAGCACGCCAGGTCGATCCCACCCAGCCCCTGCTGGAGGTGGACGAGTTGGTCATGCGCTATCAGATCAAGGCGGGCGCCGTCTCCGCCGCCGAGGACATCAGCTTCACCGTCCACCAGGGCGAGGCGGTGGGCCTGGTGGGAGAGTCCGGCTGCGGGAAGACGTCCATCGCCCTCTCCCTCCTGCGGCTGCTGCCTCCCAACGCCGAGTACGTGTCGGGCGAGGTGCGCCTCAACGGGGAGGACCTGCTCCAGCTGGGCGACGCCGAGATGCGCTCCCGCCGCTGGAGGAACATCGCCATGGTCTTCCAGGGTGCGATGAACTCCTGGAATCCGGTCTACCGGGTGGGGGACCAGATCCGGGAGACGCTCGACACCCATTTCCGGGGGAAGATGACCTTCGATCAGCAGCGGGAGCACATGGAGCGCCTCTTCAGCTCGGTGGGTCTGCCTCCCGAGATGCTGGACCGCTATCCCCACGAGTTCTCCGGGGGGATGCGCCAGCGGGCCGTGATAGCCATGGCGCTGGCGTGCAGCCCCGAGCTGATCATCGCCGATGAGCCCACCACGGCCCTGGATGTGATCGTTCAGGACCAGATCCTCAAGGAGCTGAAGCGGATTCAGTCCGAGCTGGGCATGTCGATCATCTACATCTCCCACGACATCGCCGTCATCGCCGAGGTGACCGACTCGCTGGGGGTGATGTACGCCGGCAAGCTCGTGGAGTACGGCTCCACCTCGGAGGTGTTCGCCCGGCCCAAGCATCCCTACACCTACCTGCTTCTGCGCTCCACGCCCTCCATCACCGGGCCCCGTCGCCAGCTCGCACCCCTGGAGGGGGAGCCGCCCGACCTCCTCGACCCCCCCACGGGATGCCGCTTTCACCCCCGCTGCCCCTTCGCCACCGAGAAGTGTGTGACCGAGGAGCCTCCTCTGGCGGACATCGCCGAGGGACATCGGGTGGCATGCTGGCACTGGGACCAGGTTCCCGACCTGGAGGAGGCACTGGTCAGATGACCATCTCTCCTCCCCGCACCAAGCCGCTCCTCGAGATCCGGGAGCTGGAGAAGCACTTCCCCATCTCCCGAGGCCTGTTCCGGCGTCCCACCGAGTTCGTGCATGCCGTGGACGGGATCAGCTTCGACATCGCTCCCGGGGAGAGCGTGGGCCTGGTGGGGGAGTCGGGTTGCGGCAAGTCGACCACGGGGCGGATGCTGGTGAAGCTGATGGAGCCGACCGGCGGCAGCATCCTGTTCCGGGACGGGGAGTACGAGCAGGACGTCGCCCATGTCTCCCGCTCGGGGATCAAGGAGTTCCGTTCCCGGGTGCAGATGATCTTCCAGGACCCGTACGAGTCGATGAACCCGCGGCGGACGATCTTCGACACGATCTCCGAGCCCCTGGCCGTGCAGAAGGTGGGCACCATCCCCGAGCGGGAGGAGCGGGTGCTCGAGCTCCTGCGCCTGGTCGGGCTCTCCCCGCCGGAGAACTTCCTGTTCCGCTATCCGCACGAGCTGTCCGGCGGCCAGCGCCAGCGGGTGGCCATCGCCCGGGCCCTGGTGATGAACCCGACATTCGTGGTGGCGGACGAGCCCACCTCCATGCTGGACGTCAGCATCCGCATCTCGATCATGGAGCTGATGACCAAGCTGGCCCGGGAGCTGGGTGTGTCCTACCTCTACATCACCCATGACCTGGCCGTTGCCCGATACATGTGCGACCGGATCGCGGTGATGTACCTGGGCAAGATCGTCGAGATCGGCCCCACCGAGGAGATCCTGGCCCGACCCAAGCACCCTTACACCAAGGCCCTCCTGTCGGCCGTCCCGGTTCCCGACCCCACCTACAAGCGCACCCCGGTGGAGATCAAGGGCGGCATCTCCAAGGCGATCAACCCCGATCCGGAGTGCCGCTTCATCAAGCGCTGCCCGTTCGCGGCCGAGGTGTGCCGCGAGAATCCCCATCCTCCCCTGGAGGAGCGGGGCGAGAGCCACCTGGTGGCCTGCTACCGGGTCGAGGAGATCAGCTGAGCCCATGACTGGGGAGGCTGGCGCCAGGGGTCGCCGGCTCCGCCTTCCCTGGATGGCCACGTTCCTGGGTGGTCGCCTCATCTGGGCGGGCATCACCCTCTTCATCTACCTCACGGTGGTCTTCTTCTTCGTCCAGTGGTGGACGCCCATCGATTTCGCCTCCCAGTTCGCCATGGGAGGGGGATACGAGGCGGCCGCCCAGCAGTACGGCCTGGACCGGCCCCTCCCGGTCAGGTACCTGGAGTGGATGGGCGGGCTGCTGGAGGGGGATCTGGGGGAGTCGTTCCGGGGCGGGGCGGTCACCACCGCCATCGGCTCGGCCGCCCCCGTGACGGTGCTGGTCTTCGCGGTGGGAGCGGTGATCGCCTATGTGGTGGGCGAGTACCTGGGGCGGGTGGCGGCCTGGCGGCGGCGCACGGTGCGGGGATCCGCCCTCTCGGTCCTGGGGGTCGTCTCCGCCACCACCTTCCCCCCGTTTCTCGTGTTCATCCTGGTGAGGTACATGCGCGGCCCCATGATCTCCCTGCGCAATGCCCTGGGGC
>JBKHJQ010000007.1:0-19330 GCA_046538055.1 Actinomycetota bacterium | reverse complement strand
GCACCTCGTCGTCGGAAGGGGAAGGGTTCTCCTCCAGCAGGGAAGCGCCCACCAGCATCATGCCCGGGGTGCAGAACCCGCACTGCAGGCCGTGGTGCTCCTTGAACGCCGACTGGATGGGGTGGAGCCGGCCGTCCTGTCGCAGGCCCTCTACGGTGATGACCTGGGAGCCGGCCGCCTGTACGGCCAGGACGGTGCAGGACTTGACCGGTTTGCCGTCCAGGACGACGGTGCAGGCGCCACAGGAGGTGGTGTCACATCCGATATGCGTTCCGGTGAGCCCCAGGTTGGTCCGGATGAAGTCCACCAGCAGCGTGCGTGGCTCGGCGGAAGCGGTGCGTTCGGCTCCGTTCACGGTCAGGGTGATCTCCATCAGCTCTCCTCGTCGATCTGGCGCAGGCACTCCCCCAGGCCTCGGGCCACATAGGCCGCCACCACCGCCCGCTTGTACTCGGCCGGTCCCCGCACGTCGGATGCCGGGTCGGAGGCTTCGGCCGCGGCCCGCCCCGCCTCGGCGAACAGCTCCTCGGCCGGGCTCTCACCCACCAGCATCTCCTCGGCCTCCCGGGCCTTGATGTTGTGGGGACCCACGCTGGTCAGGCCTATCCCGGCCCGGGTGATCCGGCCGCCCTCCACTCGCAGATGGGTCGCCACCCCCACCGTGGCGTAGTCGCCCACCTTGCGCTCCAGCTTCAGGTATGCCCCTCCGGTTCCGGCGTCGGCCCGGGGCACCTGCAGGGCGGTGACCATCTCGCCCGCCTGGAGGGAGTTGGTGAAGAAGTCGACGATGAACTCCTCGATGGGTATGGCCCGCTCGCCGCCGGAGGACGTGGCGATCACCTCCGCCCCCAGCGCCAGCATCACCGAGTTCCAGTCGCCTTCCGGGTCGCAGTGAGCGACCGAGCCGCAGACCGTCCCCCGGTTGCGGACCAGCGGGTCGGACACCCACGGGGCGGTGGCGGCCATGAGCGGGCTGGCATCTGCCAGCTCCCGGTTTCCCACCACATCGGCGTGACGGACCAGCGCCCCCACCCGGATCCCCCCGTTGATCGACTCCACCCCGTCCAGTCCGGGGATCCGGTTTATGTCGACCAGGTGGGCGGGCATTGCCAGGCGCAGCTTCATCATCGGCAGGAGGCTCTGACCTCCCGCCAGGACCCTCGCCTCGTCGCCGGCTTCGGCGAGGAGCGAGGTCGCCTCCTCGACGGTGGTCGGCGCCGAGTACTCGAACGGTGGTGGATACACGTCTTTCACCTCCGACCCGGTGTTGCTCGTCCCGGATCAGCCTCCGGACCGGGATCTGCGATCGACCATAACCATCGTTCCATGGGCGCGTCGGGCGAAGGCAGGGGAATCTGGCGCCGCGGGTCCCGCAGGCGGGCAGGACGGGCACGGAGCTCCCGCGTCCAGATCGGTGCCTCGGGTACGCGTTGACGGGGAAAGCCGGCTGAGGCTGGCAAGATGGTCGGGTGCGTCCGACCCATGCCGAGGTTGATCTGGGCGCGATCCGGCACAACGTGCGGACGATCGCCCGCCTGGTCGAGCCCGCCGAGATGTGCGCCGTCGTCAAGGCAGATGCGTACGGGCACGGGGACGTGCCCGTGGCGGAGGCGGCACTGGAGGCGGGAGCAGGCAGGCTGGCGGTCGCCCTGGTGGAGGAGGGCGTGCGGCTGCGGGAGGCGGGTGTGGACGCACCCATCCTCGTCCTGTCGGAGCCGCGTCCGGCCGATGCCGCCGAGATGATCCACTGGCGGCTCACCCCCACCGCCTACCGGGCGGGCTTCCTGCAGGCTCTGAGGGCGGCGGCACACGCGCCGCTGGAAGTCCACCTGAAGGTGGATACGGGGATGCACCGCGTGGGTGCCCAGCCGCACCGGCTCCCCGAGCTGGTGGAGGAGGTGGGCGGCCCCCTTCGCCTGGGGGGCGTGTGGACCCATCTGGCGGTAGCCGACGAGGACCCAGAGTTCACCCATCATCAGATCGAGCTGTTCCAGAAGACGGTGACGGGACTGGACGTGTCCCGCCACCTGGCGAACACGGCCGGTGCCATCCTCTTTCCCGAGGCGAGGAGGGATCTGGTGCGGGTGGGGTTGGGGACCTACGGGCTGCATCCCTGCGCCGAGACCCGTTCGGTCGTCCGGCTGCTGCCGGCCATGCGCGTCCTGTCCGAGATCGTCTACACCCAGCGACTTCCACTGGGCAGCCGACCTTCCTATGGGAGGAGGCGTGCGCTGGCGGCGGACGCCACCGTGGCGACGGTTCCCATCGGGTACGCCGACGGGATGCCCCGGAGGCTCTCATCCACCGGAGGGGAGGTCCTGATCCGGGGGCGGAGGTACCCGCTGGCGGGCACCGTGACGATGGATCAGATCATGGTGGACGTAGGAGACGATCACGTGGAGGTGGGCGACGAGGTGGTGCTGGTGGGTCATCAGGGCGAGGAGGAGGTGAGTGCCGATGAGTGGGCGCAGCAACTCGGCACCATCTCCTACGAGGTCGTGTGCGACATCGGCCCGCGGGTACCCCGGAGGTACGTGGGATGAACCTGAGCCTCACGGCCCTGGCGGGGATCCGGGTAGGGCACTGGACCGACGCCTCGGCCGCCACGGGATGCACGGTGGTGGTCCTGCCCGAGCCCAACCGCATCACCGCCGAGTTCCGGGGGGCGGCCCCCGGCACGCGGGAGGCGGCCCTGCTGGAGCCGGGGATGGCAGTGGAACAGGCTCAGGCAGTCCTCCTCACGGGAGGATCCGCTTTCGGCCTGGCTGCCGCCGACGGCGTCATGCGGGAGCTGGAGCGGGAGGGTCGGGGTCATCCCACACTGATGGGGCCGGTCCCCATCGTCCCGGCGGCCGTCGTCTACGACCTGCATACCGGCGATCCCTCGGTCCGTCCCGGACCGGAGGAAGGGGCATTCGCCTACCGCGCCGCCTCGGATGAGGCTGTGGAGGGGGGCCGGGTCGGGGCCGGGACCGGCACGCGCGTGGCGGGCTGGCGGGGGTTGGAATCCTCCCGTCCCGGCGGTCTCGGGTCTGCCCTGGTCGGCCGCGACCGGTTCTCGGTGGGAGCGCTGGCAGTGGTGAACGCGGTGGGGGATGTCTTCACTCTGGAGGGCCGGTCCCTCACCGGGGGCTCTCCCGTCCCCGGTCCCCCCGCCCCGCTGCCCAGCCCCGCAGAGCAGACCACGCTGGTGATCGTCGCCACCGATGCCCGACTTTCGCGGACCGCCCTGCGCCGTCTCACCGTCCGCGGCCATGACGCCCTGGCCGCCTGCGTTCGCCCCACCCACACCAGCCACGACGGCGACGCCGTCTTCGCCGTCTCCTGCGGGGAAGCCGAGGCGGACGCCGACTCCGTGGCGGAAGCCGCCTGGGAGGCGGTGGGAAGGGCGATCGAGGCCGCCGTGACCGAACCGGATCGCTGACCCGAGCGCAGCTCTGATAATCTCGGCATCGCCGCGACGCCACCGCTCATCACGCCGGACGAGGGATGCTGGAACTCGACGAACTGAGGATCGAGGCCGAGTCGTGCACTCGCTGCCCGCTCGCCGCTACCAGGACGAACGTGGTCTTCGGAGTGGGTGAGGCAGATTCCGATCTGATGTTCGTAGGGGAGGCTCCCGGTCGCAACGAGGACCTTCAGGGTGTTCCGTTCGTGGGCAAGGCCGGGCAACTGCTCGACCGGCTACTGGACGAGGTCGGCATTCCCCGGGATACCGTGTACATCGCCAATGTCCTCAAGTGCCGTCCGCCCAACAACCGTGATCCCCAGCCGGAGGAGATCGACGCCTGCAAGGGGTACCTGCGCCAGCAGATCCGCCTCATCCGGCCCCGGGTGGTGGTGACGCTGGGCAACTTCTCCACCAAGCTCCTGCTGAACACCACCACCGGCATCACCCGCCTGCGGGGCCGGGCGTACCCGTGGTGGCTGGGAGCCTGGCTCATCCCCACCTTCCATCCCGCCGCTGCCCTCCGAGGCGGCCCGCGGGTGGCCGACGCCATGCGGGAGGACTTCGCGCTGATGCGGCGGAGCCTCGACCATCCCCCGGTTCCGGAGGGCGGCGAGCAGGCAGGGGAGCGAGAGGAGGGGGCCCCCGCCGAACCGGCGGAGCCGTACCAGGCCAGGTTGTGGACCTGACGGTCGTCTGTCCCGCGGAGGCCGACACCGTGGCGGTGGCCGGTCGGCTGGCAGCCGAGGTGCAGCCCGGTGACGTGGTGGTCCTGAAGGGCCCTCTCGGTTCGGGGAAGACCCGGTTCGTGGGGGGCCTGGCCGTGGGCCTGGGGGTGGAGGAGCAGGTGGTCAGCCCCACCTTCATCCTCATGCGGGAGTACCGCAGCGGGTTCCTCCCGGTGGTGCACGTGGACGTCTACCGGCTGGGTTCGATGAACGAGTTCGACGACCTGGACGTCTTCGAACGGGCCTCCGACGGCGTGTTGGTGATCGAATGGGGCGACGCCATTGCCTCCGCCCTCCCGTCCGACATCCTGGTGGTGGAGATGGAGGTGGCCGACAACGGGGACCGGACGCTGCGGTTCCTCCCCTACGGATCGTGGTCGGGACGCAACCTGGATAGGGTCGTGCGATGAGGATCCTCGCCATCGAGACCGCCACGCCCGGCTCATCCGTGGCGCTGGCGGAGGGACGGGAGACCGTGGCGCACGCTTCCCTGGTGGCGCGCACCGGCCACTCCCGCTTCGTCGTCCCCGCCATCGACTTCTGCTTCGACCAGGCGGGGTGGTCTCCCGCGGACCTGGACGGGATCGCGGTGGACATCGGGCCGGGGCTGTACACCGGTATCCGGGTCGGCATCGCAACCGCCCAGGGTCTGGGCGCCACACTCGGGATACCGGTGGTGCCGGTGTCCAGCCTCGACGCCCTCGCCTTCGACGCCGCCACCGGGAGGAGGCATATCTGGGCGGTCATCGACGTGCGGCGCGGCGAGCTGGCGGTGGCCTCCTACCGTCCGGTGCCGGGCGGAGTGGTGAAGGACAGTGCGGCGGAGCTGGTGGACGAGGAGGGGCTGAGAGCCCGCCTCGACTCCGATCCCTCCGATACGCTGGTGGTGGGCGATGCCTCCGCGCTGTCCGACAGCGTCCTCCGGGGCCTGCACCGGGTGAAGGTGGGGCGCCCTCCCTACCCGTCCGCCCGGGCCGTGGCGGAGCTGGGAGCCGGTCGGGTGGAGCGACAGGAGATGCCGGCACCCGATGATCTGCGGCCGCTGTATCTCCGCGACCCTGACGTGACCATCGATTGGAACAAGATCCGCGATCCGGGACCATGGGGCTGACCGTGCCACGCCGATCCCCACTGCCATGATGTCCACCGACGTCCCTCCCGGAGCCTCCCCCCGCCCGGTCACCCTGGAGCCGCTCACACTGGACGACCTGGAAGAGACGGTCGCCCTTGAGACCCGCACCTACTCGACGCCCTGGTCCGAGCAGGTGTTCCGGGATGAGCTCACGGCCGACAACCGCTCCTACCTGAAGGCGGTCGACCCCCGGGGCCGGCTGGTGGGTTACGCCGGGCTCATGGAGGTGGGAGAGGAAGCCCACATCACCACCGTGGTCGTGGACGCCGACTACCGGGGAGGGAGGGTCGGCACCCGTCTCATGCTGGAGCTGGTGACCCGGGCGGTAGAGCGGGGGGCCCGCACTCTCACCCTCGAGGTCAGGGTCTCCAACGCCTCGGCTCAGGCCCTCTACCGCCGCTTCGGAATGGCTCCCGTGGGTGTGCGCAAGGGCTACTACCTGGACGAGGATGCCCTGGTCATGTGGGCCCACGAGATCGATTCCGCCGCCTATGCCGCCCGGCTGGCCGAGATCCGGGAGTCGCTGAGTTGACGCCCACCGTCCTCGCCTTCGAGACGTCCTGTGACGAGACCGCGGTGGCGGTGGTGAAGGGGGAGGAGATCCTCTCCAACGTGCTCTCGTCCCAGGTGGACCTCCACGCCCGTTTCGGGGGCGTGGTGCCCGAGGTGGCCGCCCGGGCGCACGTGGAGGCGATCAGGTCGCTCACCCACGAGGCGCTCCGGCAGGCGGGCGTCCATCCCGACGATCTGGACGGCGTGGCAGCCACGGCCGGCCCGGGCCTGGTGGGGGCGCTGCTGGTGGGGCACTCCTTCGGCAAGGCCATGGCGTGGGCCCGCGGGCTTCCCTTCGTCGGCATCGACCACATGGAGGGCCATCTGATGGCTCCCCGCCTCCAGTTCGAGGAGTTCGGTCCGCCCGCGGTGTCGTTGCTGGCGTCGGGAGGCCATAGCCAGATCGTCCACGTGGATGGCTGGGGCGAGTACCGGACGCTGGGGTCGACGATCGACGATGCGGCCGGGGAGGCCTTCGACAAGCTGGCCCGGGTGATGGGACTGGGGTTCCCGGGTGGGCCCGCCATCGACGATGCCTCCCAGAGCGGGGACCCCCGGGCCGTGCAGTTTCCCCGGGCATTGCCCGACCGTCCTTACGACTTCTCGTTCTCGGGCCTCAAGACCTCGGTCGTCACGTTCCTGGAGAGAGCCGCCCGGGACGGGTCCCTCCCATCCCGCCCGGACGTGGCCGCCTCCGTCCAGGAGGCGATCGTGGACGTGCTGGTGGACAAGACCTTCCGGGCGGTGGATGACACCGGAGCCAGGGTGGTGGCCGGCGGGGGCGGAGTCCTGGCCAACCGGCGCCTGCGGCACAGGTTCGCCGAGGAGGCCGACGTCAGGGGTGTGACGCTGTGCCTGCCCCGTCCCGTCCTGTGCACGGACAACGCTGCCATGATCGGCGTGGCGGGAGCGCACTGGCTGTCGGTGGGTCGCATCACCGACTGGGCGGAGGGGGTCGATCCCGGCCTCGTCCTGGGGTCGCGGGGCTGACTAGTCATCTCGGGTGAGGTGGATATCCCTCTCCAGATACCCCCCGGGATCCGACGATATATAGACGAGTTGGATCGGACGGACGATCCACACGCCGGATAGGCAAGCGGGGGCCGGCGGGTCGCCCGAACGTCAGGGTCCGGCCGGGGGCTGCCGCCCGGATCCCGGCGGACGGCCGATATCCGTCACAGAGGAGCGGCTCCGGAGACAGGCCCGGAGCCGCTCCTCATCTTGTCGCATCTCCGGGCCAGTCCCATCTCCCGTGGAGCTGCTCCCGGCAGGGGCCGTGACCCCGACTCCGTTGGGTCTAAGCCGTCCGTCGCCCCTTCTGCCCAAGAGAAAACCTGAGTCAGATAGACTCAGGTTCGGGTGACCGCATTTGGCAGTCTGTTTGGGGGAGTGCTAATGTCCTAGCAGTCAAATGCCGTGACTGCTAGGGGCAGTCTGAGGAGCTTCAAGGAGGAATCATATGAAGCTGCAGCCTCTAGGCGACAGGGTAGTGGTAGAGCCCGAGGACGACGTCGAGCAGAAGACGCCGTCGGGCATCGTCATTCCCGATACCGCCAAGGAGAAGCCGCAGATCGGCAAGGTCGTCGCCGTCGGTCCCGGTGCCCTCGACGACGACGGTGAGCGTGTCCCGATGGAGGTGAAGGAAGGCGATCGGGTGCTCTACTCCAAGTTCGCCGGCACCGAAGTCAAGGTGGACACCACCGAGATGCTGGTGCTGTCGTCCCGCGACCTGCTCGCCATCGTCAGCTGAGAAAGAGGAGTTGATCAACCATGGCAGCGAAAGACCTTCGCTTCGATGAGGAGGCCCGCCGTGGTCTCCAGGCCGGCGTAGACAAGCTGGCCGACACTGTGAAGGTGACGCTCGGCCCCAAGGGCCGCAACGTCGTGCTCGAGAAGAAGTGGGGATCCCCCACCATCACCAACGACGGCGTCACCATCGCCAAGGAGATCGAGCTGGATGACCCATGGGAGAACATGGGCGCCAAGCTCGCCTACGAGGTAGCCAACAAGACCAACGACGTAGCCGGGGACGGGACGACCACCGCCACCGTCCTGGCCCAGGCGATGGTGCGGGAGGGCCTCCGGCAGGTGGCTGCCGGCGCCAATCCCATGGACCTCAAGCGGGGAATCGAGTCGGCGGTGGACAAGGCAGTGGAAGAGATCTCGTCCATGGCTCGGGACATCGAGACCTCCGATGAGATCGCCCACGTGGCCTCCATCTCCGCCAACAACGATTCCTCCATCGGCAAGGTGATCGCCGAGGCCTTCGAGAAGGTGGGCAAGGACGGCGTCATCACCGTCGAGGACGGCCAGACCTTCGGCCTCGAGCTGGAGTTCACCGAGGGGATGCAGTTCGACAAGGGCTACATCTCCCCCTACTTCATCACCGACGCCGATCGCCAGGAGGCGGTGCTGGAGGATCCCTACATCCTCATCGCCAACCAGAAGATCTCATCGGTCAACGACCTGGTGCCGGTGCTGGAGAAGGTGATGCAGGCCGGGAAGCCCGTCCTGGTCATCTCCGAGGACCTGGAGGGCGAGGCTCTGGCCACCCTGGTGGTCAACAAGATCCGGGGCACGTTCGCTTCGGCGGCCGTCAAGGCGCCCGGGTTCGGTGAGCGCCGCAAGGCCATGCTCCAGGACATCGCCATCCTCACCGGTGGCACCGTCATCTCCGAGGAGGTGGGCCTCAAGCTGGAGAACGTCACCCTCGACATGCTGGGCCGGGCCCGCAAGGTGGTGATCGACAAGGACAACACCACCGTCGTGGATGGCGGCGGCGCCGAGGCCGACGTCAAGGCCCGCATCAAGCAGATCGAGCGTGAGATCGAGAACACCGACTCCGACTGGGACCGCGAGAAGCTCCAGGAGCGCCTCGCCAAGCTGTCCGGCGGTGTCGTGGTGGTCAAGGTCGGTGCCGCCACCGAGGTGGAGCTGAAGGAGAAGAAGCATCGCATCGAGGATGCCGTCTCCGCCACCCGGGCCGCGGTCGAGGAGGGCATCGTCCCCGGCGGGGGCGTGGCCCTGCTCCGGGCCCAGTCCGCCATCGACAAGGTGCGGGGTGGAACCGACGACGAGAAGACCGGTCGCATGATCGTGAAGCGGTCGATGGAGGAGCCTCTCCGCCAGATCGCCCTCAACGCCGGGATGGAAGGCGGCGTGGTCGTCGAGCAGGTCCGCAACCGGGAAGGGGCCGAGGGCTTCAACGCCGCTACCGGCCAGTACTCCGACCTGGTGAAGGACGGCGTCATCGACCCGGCCAAGGTGACCCGCTCCACCATCCAGAACGCGGGCTCCATCGCGGCTCTGCTCCTCACCACCGAGGCGCTGATCGCCGAGCAGAAGGAGGAGGCTCCCGCCGGAGCCGGCCACGGCCACGGCGGCGCCCCCGACATGGACTTCTGAGCCGCGGCTCGGAACCCACAAGCGAGAGAAGGGCCCCGCTCCGGCGGGGCCCTTCCGCGTCTCTGGCGCTCCATCCCCACGGCACCCGACGGGATGGCGGGCCGGTTCGGTCAGCGACGCATGGCCACCGGCGGGAGGAGGAGCTCCTGGACGATCACCATGTCACGCAGCTCGGGTGCCGACATCATCGCCCGCCGGACCCGATCCCGGCGGGAGGTGCTGGGGGCAGGTGGGCGGGGAGGAGTGGGTCGGGCCGGTCCCGGAGGGAGGGGCCCCTCTTCCTCCAGGCGTTCTTCCCTATCCGCCATCGCTACTCGTCCTCACCGGCCACGGACCGGCGCATCTTGGTGTCGGACTGCACGTTCTCCATCCGGTAGTGGTCCATGACCCCCAGGTTGCCGGAGCGGAACGCCTCGGCCAGAGCCCGGGGTACCTCGGCCTCGGCCTCCACCACACGGGCCCGCATCTCCTGCTCCTCGGCCACGGCCATCGCCCGGCGCTCCTCCGCCTTGGCCTGGGCTATGTTCTTGTCGGCTTCGGCCTGGGCCGTCTGCAGCTCGGCTCCGACGTTGCGCCCGATGTCCACGTCCGCGATGTCGATGGAGAGGATCTCGAAGGCGGTCCCGGCGTCGAGTCCCCTCTCCAGAACCCGGGTGGAGATGGAGTCGGGGTTCTCCAGCACCGCCTTGTGGCTGTCGGCAGAGCCGATGGCGGAGACCGTACCCTCACCCACCCGGGCGATGATCGTCTCTTCCCCGGCGCCACCCACCAGTCGCTCGATATTGGCGCGGACGGTCACGCGGGCGATCGCCACAACCTGGATCCCGTCCTTGGCCACCGCCGCCACCCGGGGCGTCTCGATCACCTTGGGGTTCACGCTCACCTGGACGGCCTGGAGGACGTTTCGCCCCGCCAGGTCGATGGCGGTGGCTCGCATCCACGGCAGGTCGATCCGGGCGCGGTCGGCGGAGATGAGGGCGGTCACCACCGACGCCACGTTCCCGCCGGCGAGGAAGTGGGCCTCCATCTGGGCGATCTCGAGATCGAGCCCGGCCTTGGTGGCGCTGATCTTGGGTCGGATGATCTCGGAAGGCACGACCTTCCGCAGCCGCATCCCCACCAGCGTTCCCAGGCCGACGTGCACGCCGGAGAAGAGGGCGGTGATCCACAAGCCGATAGGTACGAAGTAGAGGAGGGCGAAGATCGCGACCACCACCGCGCCGATGATCACAAGGGGTAGGCCGAGTTCCATTGGGTTTGTTCCTTTCGCGCTTTTCGACCCCGACCCTATCGGTCCCCGGGGGCGGGGCGCACAATCCGCCGGTAGCCGTGGTCGGCGATCACCTCGATCTCGGTGCCGGATGTGATGTGATCCCCCTCGGTGACAACGTCGAGCCTCTGTCCTTCCACCTGGGCGATGCCACCGGGGCGGAGGTCGGTCACGGCCACGCCGCGAGCGCCCACGAGCGTTGGGGTGACCTCGGGTTCCTCCTCGGATGCAGCGGTGTCGTCCGGGCCCATCCACCTGGTCCAGCCCCGGCGGGGTGTATCTCGAGGTGACTCACCCACTGCCTCGCGCAGGACCAGGCCCTTGGGACCGCCCCCCCGGGCCAGGTACATGAACAGCACCACCGTCCCTCCCACGATCAGCACCAGGGACATGGCCACGCTGGTCAGGGCTCGCTGCAGCTGCTGGCTCGTCACCAGGTCCCGGCTGAGCATGGCCAGCAGGCTGCCCCCCAGGAACGCGGCCAGTCCCAGGATCCCGGCGATTCCCGTGCCGGGTATGACGGTCACCTCCAGGAGGATCAGCACCAGCCCCACGACGATGAGGGCCACGTCCTCCCACCCGGCGAGACCGGCCAGCATATGGCCCCAGAAGAACAGGCCCACCAGTCCCAGGCCGGCTATTGCGGGCACCCCGAACCCGCCGGCCAGCACATCGCCGATCACCAGCCAGATGCCGACGGTCATGAGCAGAGAGGCGACGACGGGGTTGGTGAGCCATCGCACCAGCGACTCCGCCGGCGAGGGCTCGGTGGGTACCACCCGGGCGGCGGACAGCCCCGCTTCCTCCAGTGATCCGTCCAGGTCGTCCACGACGGCATCGGCATAGCCCCATTCCCGGGCCTCGGGCACCGACAGCGTGAGCAGGTTCCCGGCGGCCACCAGATCGGGGATCTCGATCTCGGGGTCGACCATCGCCTCGGCCACCTCCGGGTCGCGTCCGGTGGCCTCGGCCGTGGCACGGAACACGGCCGTCACCGCCGAGATGGTCTTCTCGTCCGCGGTCTCGCCGGAGCCGAGCACGGGGGTGGCGGCTCCCAGCACCGCTCCCTCGGTCACGTGTATCTCGTCGGTGGCGATGGCGATGAGGGCGCCGGCCGAGAGGGCATTGGGGTCGACCAGGGCGAGGGTGCGGGCCTCGGTGTCGAGGAGGGCCCGTCTCATCTCCAGGGCGGCGTCCAGGCGCCCGCCCGGCGTGTTGATATGGAGGATGACGGCGCCCTGCTGCGCCTCGGCCTCGTCCAGGATCCTCTCCAGGTAGGGGGCCAGGCCCAGGTCTATCTCCCCGGTGATCTCCACCACGTGCACGGTGCCCTGTTCCTGGGCAACCGCCGGCAGTCCGGGAATGGCCACCGCCAGGAGGGTGGCCAGGGCTCCCATCCAGCGCAGTCGGCGAGCACGAGGATGGGGGTGGGTGTCACTCATCGGAGACCCCCACCCTATCGAACCCCCGTTTCCGCGCATCATATGCGGCCCATGGGCCGCAGATGATGCGCGGAAACGGTCGAGGGCTACTTGGTGGCTGCCCGCTTGTAGAGACCCACCGATACGGGGACGAACACCGCCAGGATCACGACGATCCAGATGAGGGTGTACAGCACCGGATGCTGCATCGACCAGGCCTCCGAGGAGGCGGCCAGCGGGTTGGTGTTCCCGAACAGGTTCCTCGCCGCCTGGGTCACCGCCGAAACCGGGTTCCACTCCGCGAAGATGCGCAGGGGCGTCGGGAGGTTCTCGGCGGGGACGAAGGCGTTGGAGATGAAGGTCAGCGGCATTATGACCATGAACGAGGCGTTGTTGATCACCTCTACATTCGGCACCAGCAGCCCGACCGTGGCCATCACCCACGAGAACGCATAGGAGAACAGGAGCAGCACCAGGAACCCGGCGGCCGCCTCCCACAGCGAAGTGCGGACCTGCCATCCCACCAGCAGGCCGGTGAGGGCCATGATGGTGATCGACATCACGTTGTAGATCACGTCGCTGGCCGTTCGCCCGAACAGCACCGCCGATCGGGACATCGGCAGGGAGCGGAAGCGGTCGATGATCCCCTTCTGCATGTCCTCCGCCAGGCTGGCGCCGGTGTAGGTGGCACCGAACACCACCGTCTGGGCGAAGATGCCCGCGATCAGGAACTCGCGGTAGTCCACTCCTCCCGGTACGGCGATGGAGCCGCCGAACACGTAGGCGAACAGCAACACGAACATGATGGGGGAGAGCAGGACCCAGACGATCATCTCCGGGACCCGCTTGACCTTGATCAGGTTGCGCTTGGCGACGACGAAGCCGTCGGTCACGGCCCAGGTCAGCGTGTTCATCTCGATACCTCCTGAGGTTGGGCGGCCGGGTCGTCGGTGCCGTTGCCGCTCGGCTCGGTGCTGTGTCCCGTGAGGGCCAGGAACACGTCGTCCAGGGTGGGCCGGCGCAGCCCCACATCCAGCAGCGTTATCTCGGTCCCGTCCAGGCCGCGCAGCACCTCGATGAGGACGTTGCTTCCCCCGGTGACGGGGGCGGTCACGGTGCGGGTCTGCTCGTCGACCACGACCTCGCCCACGGCCACCGTGGTGAGTGTCTGGCGGGCCAGCGAGAGCTGGGCGGGGGACTCGACCACGAGCTCCACTCTCTCGCCGCCGATCTGGCGTTTGAGGTGATCGGCGTTGCCGCGGGCGATGGCTCGACCGTGGTCGATCACCACGATGTCGTCGGCCAGGCGGTCGGCCTCCTCCAGATACTGGGTGGTGAGCAGCAGGGTCGTCCCCGACCGGACGAGCTCCCGGATGATCTCCCACATCCCCGCCCGACTGCGGGGGTCGAGACCGGTGGTGGGCTCATCCAGGAACAGGACGGCGGGCTTGGCCACCAGCGCTCCCGCCAGGTCGAGTCGCCGGCGCATCCCCCCCGAGTAGGTCTTGACGGGGCGGTCGCCGGCCTCGGCCAGGTCGAACCGCTCCAGCAGCTCGTTCGCCCGTCGCCGGGCGTTGGCCCGGCCCAGCCGGTAGAGACGCCCGATCATCTCCAGGTTCTCCCACCCGGTCAGGTGCTCGTCCACTGCTGCGTACTGACCCGAGAGACCTATCCGGGAGCGGACGCCGTCGGGATCGGCGACCACGTCCACACCCGCCACCTCGGCCCTGCCGCTGTCCGGTAGCAGGAGGGTGGCGAGGATGCGGACGGCGGTGGTCTTGCCGGCCCCGTTGGGACCCAGCAGACCCAGGACCTGCCCTGGCTCGACTTCGAGGTCCAGGCCGTCGAGGGCTCTGACCTCCCCGTAGGACTTGACGAGCCCTTCGGCTCGTATGACTGCGGTCATTCTTCCTCCTGTCTCTTCGTTCACTGTTCCGGTCGATGCAGACCGATCGGCAGCCGCGATCTCATCGCTCCCGGAAGCTATCCGTTATTCATGTCAGTTTCTGGCCGGAATGCGTAGGATCCTGCAGGCCATGGCCGATACCACCGCCCGGGTCCTGCGGCTTCTCTCCCTGCTTCAGACGCGGCGGACGTGGTCCGGACGGGAGCTCATCGAACGCCTCTCGGTTTCGGAGCGGACGCTGCGCCGCGATATCGACCGGCTGCGGGAGCTGGGTTATCCGGTCGTGGCCACCACCGGTCCGGCGGGTGGCTACCAGCTGGAGCCGGTGATGGACATCCCCCCGCTTCTACTCGACGACGAGGAGGCCATTGCCATCGCCGTGGGATTGAGGACGGCCGCAGGTGGCTCCATCGCCGGGATCGAGGATGTCTCGGCGCGAGCGCTGGCCAAGCTGGAGCAGATACTGCCTCCTCGGGTTCGCAAGCAGGTCAACACACTTCAGTCGACGGTGGCGTCGCTGATCCGCCCGTGGGTCACCATCGATGCGGAGGTGTTGGCCACGTTAGCCAGAGCCTGCCGGGACAGCGAGCGAATAAGGTTTGCCTACCGCACCCGGGAGGGTGAGGAGTCCGAGCGGAACGTGGAGCCGCACCACGTGGTGTCACTCCACCAGCGATGGTACCTGGTGGCCTTCGACCGGGACCGGGACGACTGGCGGACATTCCGGCTGGACCGCCTCAGCTCCCCGTGGCCGACGCGAATGCGATTCCAGCCCCGTCCCATACCCGGCGGGGACCCCGTGCAGTTCGTCTTGGAGTCCATAGGATCCCGGACGATGCGGTACCAGGCCTCGGTCGTCCTGGAGGCCCCCATCGAGGAGATGAGATCCCGCATCCGCACCGAGGAAGGTTCCCTGGAGCCGCTCGACGACGATCTATGCCGGTACAGGACACAGGACGACTCACTGGAGTGGCTGGCGCTGCGACTTCTCTTCCTGGGCGTCGACTTCCAGCTCGAGGGCCCTCCCGAGCTGGCGGATCAGGTTGGGCGACTCGCCACACGCCTGGAGCGGTCCCTGTCTGCCAGCGATCGGTAGAGGCGCTCGTACTCCGCGGCCGAACGGCTCCAGGAGTTGTCGACGCCCATGCCGTTGAGCTGGAGCCGCTTCCAGCCCTTGCGGTCTGCTCGGGCGGAAAGGGCCTCCTCCAATGCCCAGCGGACGCCGTCGGAGTCGGCGTGCTCGAAGACGAACCCGGTCCCGGTGCCCTCGGCGGGATTCCAGTGCTCCACCGTGTCTGCCAGTCCCCCCGTCCGGCGTACCAGGGGAGGGGTTCCGTAGGCCAGGCTGTACATCTGGTTGAGTCCGCTCGGCTCGAAGCGGGAAGGCATGAGGAAGACATCCACGCTCCCCTCGATGCGGTGGGCCAGAGCCTCGTCGTGCCCGGGCACGAAGCGGGCTCGCCCCGGGAACCGCTCCTCCAGACGGCGGAGGGAGGCCTCCAGCGCCGGCTCCCCGCTTCCCAGGGCGACGAGCCTGATGCGATCTGCCTCCAGGGCGTCGGAGAGCGGCCCGGGGAGCAGGTCGATCCCCTTCTGCTCGACGAGGCGGCTGACGATCCCCAGCACCGGCACGCCCTCGACGTGCTCGAGCTGGAGAGCCTGGAGAAGCCGGACCGTGTTCCATTCCTTGCGCCACAGGCTCTTGGCCGAATAGCGGTAAGGCAGGTAGCGGTCGAAGGCCGGGTTCCACGTCCTGGTGTCGATGCCGTTGAGGATCCCGACCAGGTCCCGGCTCCGGCTGCGGAGGAGGGCCTCCAGGCCGAATCCGTATTCGGGGGTCATGATCTCGCGGGCATAGCCGGGGCTGACGGTGGAGATCACATCGGCGTGCATCAGGCCCGTCTCCAGCATTCCCAGCCAGCCGTCGGCCAGATGGCCCTCGTGCAGGAGATGGCGCCACGCCTCCAGCCCCAGGTCGGCGGCTACCTCGGCGGGGAACGTTCCCTGGTAGGCCAGGTTGTGGATCGTCAGCACCGTGCCGGCGTCCCCCAGCAGGGGGTCGTCCCCGAACACGGTGTGCAGGTAGATAGGGACGAGCGCCGTCTGCCAGTCGTGGCAGTGGATCACATCGGGCGACCATCTCCATCGCCGGCAGAGCTCCAGCGCCGCCCGGCACAGGACGCCGAACCGGAAGGCCTCGTCGGCGTCCTCGGTGTAGATGGTGCCCCTCCGGTAGAGGCCGGGAACATCCACCAGACTCACCGGGATGCCACCGTCGTCCAGCTCCTGGATGTCGGCGGTCACTCCCCTCCGCCCCAAATCGAACCCGATCAGACCCGGCTCCGCCTCCCGGGGCTGATACCCGTTCTGGCGCACCACGTCGTAGGAGGGCATGACCGTCCGAACCTCGTGGCCCCGCTCGGCCAGCGCCTTGGGGAGGGCGGATGCCACATCGGCCAACCCGCCCGTCTTGGCGAACGGCGCCACCTCCGACGCCACATGGAGCACCCTCACCCCCGTGATTATGGCTCACGTGGTGGCATGGCACATGATCTCTCCGGGGGTCAGTCCAGGTCCTCGGCCAGCAGGTCGTAGAGGGCCCCATCCCGCCAGCCCCGGCCCTCCGGATCCCGTTCGTAGGACCGCAAGATGCCTACGAGCTCGAACCCGACCTTCTCGTACGCCTTGCGGGCGCGGGTGTTGGCGGCGGCGGGATCGATCGTGATCCGATGGTGGCCGCATTCGTCGAACAGCCAGCGGGAGGCGATCCGGATCGCCTCCGGGCCGACTCCCCGACCCTGGTGGGCCGATCCCACCATCAGGTCGATGCCGGCGTGCCGGTAGTCGGGCTCCTCTTCCTCCCAGATCTGCAGGAACCCGGCCACCGAGCCGCTCACCTCGATGACGAGGGCGGTTATCCCCGGGTCCTCCAGCAGGGATCGAGCCGCTGCCAGGTCGACATGCGGCCACCAGCGAGCCACCTCCGGTTCCTGCCAGAGCTCGACCAGGGTCTCGATGTCGTCCGCCACGGGGGAGCGAAGCCGGACGCGCCCGGCTCCCAGCTCCCGGGGGTGGGTACACGGCATGGCCGGAACCCTATCGTTGGGTCGTGCTTCACGCCCACATGATGGACCGGGTCACCCGAGAGGGCCCGCTTCCCTTCGAGGTGTTCATGCAGGAAGCTCTCTACCACCCCGAAGAAGGCTTCTTCTCGGGGTCCATGCTTCGGTCCCAGAAGGCAGGCGACTTTCTCACCAGCCCGGAGGTGAGCCGGCTCTTCGGTGAGACCCTGGCGGAGTTCGTGAGAGCCGAGCACACCCGGGTGGGGGACCCCTTCTGCCTGGTGGAGGTGGCGGCCGGATCCGGGAGCCTGCTGGCGTCGCTGCTGGACGTCGAGGCCGTGGAGGCGTGGGCGGTGGAGGTTTCCCCGGCGGCACGTCGCAACCTGGCGGCGCTGCTGGGGCCGGGGCGAGTGGTGGATTCCCTGACGGCGCTGCCGGCACCCCTGTCCGGCGTCGTCCTGGCCAACGAGCTGGTCGACAACCTTCCGATGGCTGTCGCCCAGAGGATCGAGGGGGGATGGCGGGAGAGATGGGTGGGAGCCGAGGACGGACGCCTGACCCTCGTCGACGCTCCCCCGCGCCGGGAGGTGGTGGAATGGCTCGACCGGTTCGGAGGCCCGGTGGAGGAGGGGGGGTGGGCGGAGGTGCAGCTTCGGGCCGCAGAGTGGGTGAGGGACATACTGGAGATCCTGTCGGCGGGGGCCCTGGTGGTCATCGACTACGGGGATACTGCCGAGAACCTGGCTCCCCGCCGCCGCGACGGAACCCTGCGGACCTACCGCGCCCACCATCTGGGGCCACATCCCCTGGAGGAACCGGGTGCCACCGACATCACCGCCGACGTGAACTTCACGGCGCTGGAGGAGGTGGCCCGGGAAGCCGGAGCGAAGGTGGAGATCTGGCGCCAGGACGACTTCCTCGCCACCCACGGCCTGAGAGAGAGGGTCTCGTCTCTCCGCCATCAGGAGCTGGAGCTGGCCCGCGGTGGACCGCCGGAGGAGCGCCTGCGCGTCCGGACGCTTCGCCAGGAGGCCGAGACGCTCATGCATCCCCGCGGACTGGGCGACTTCCGCGTGATGGTCGCCCGTCCCATCGGGGAACCCGGCCCGGGGCCCGCGACGTCGTAAGGTCATGGCACGGACCCTCGTCTGGCTGCTGGCTCTGAGCGTGGGACTGTCCGCCTGTGGGGACGGGCAGGAGGGCTCAGTCGCCTCCACGCAGACGACCCGCCCGCCGGATGGGTCCTCGACCGTGGCGTCTGTGACCGTCACATCCACCACCCCCACCTCGAGCACGGTCCCCGAGGCAACCGGCGACCTGGATGATCTGGACGACCGCTCCCGGGAGATAGTGGAGGCCGCGCTGGCCGATTTGGCGGAGCGCCTGGATGTCGGCACCACCGACATCGAGGTCGTGTCCTTCGAGTTCGTAACCTGGAACGACGGGAGCCTGGGCTGTCCCCAGCCAGGGGAGATGTACACCCAGGCCCTGGTGGAGGGCTCGCGCACCGTCCTGGAGCACGATGGGGTCACCTACGACTACCACGCCGGTGCCGACGACCAACCCTTCCTGTGTGAGAGCCCTTCAATCGGGTCGTTGCCCACCACGGCGCCGGAGCGCTGAATCCACCTGGGCCGAGTGCCTCTATCCCGCTTCACTCGGTACCATTGGGTTGCAATGAACAACGTCAAGACCGTTGCACTTCTGGCCTTCATGTCCGCCCTGGTGTGGGGCGTCGCATACTGGATGGGAGGCACCGGGGGCTTCTGGATCGGGCTGGTCCTGGCCGGTGGAATCAACCTCGTCGCCTACTTCTACTCGGACAAGATCGCCCTCAAGTCGACGGGCGCCAAGCCGGTGTCCGAGCACGAGCTTCCCGAGGTCTATTCGATGGTTCACAACCTGGCATCGAGGGCCCGCATGCCGATGCCCCGGATCTATCTGATCGACTCACCCCAGCCAAACGCCTTCGCCACCGGACGCAATCCCGAGCACGCCGCGGTTGCGGTCACCACCGGGATCCTCCAGGTCCTCGACCGGGACGAGCTGGAAGGAGTGCTCGGCCACGAGCTCTCGCACGTGCAGAACCGAGACATACTGATCAGCACCGTGGCCGCCATGCTCGCGGCCGCCCTGTCCATCTTCGCCCGGATGGCCTTCTTCTTCGGCGGCGGCCGCGATCGGGGCAACCCGATCGGAGCGATCATCGGACTCGTCGCCATCATCGTCGCCCCCATTGCCGCCATCCTCATCCGAATGGCCATCTCCCGCACCCGCGAATTCCAGGCAGACGAGTCGGGAGCCCGGCTCACCGGTCGGCCCGAGATGCTGGCGTCGGCGCTCCAGAAGATCGCAGCCGGGGCATCCCGTCGGCCCATGAACGTCAACCCGGCGGTGAGCCAGCTG
>JBKHJQ010000216.1:0-4976 GCA_046538055.1 Actinomycetota bacterium | reverse complement strand
ACGCATGTGTCGATGGTAGGGCGGGTTAGCATTCGGAACGGTGAGAGCTTGTCCGGCAGCCTTCTACTGATCGACGGTTCCTTTGCCGACGGTGAGGGGTCGCTCTCCGACGTGATCGAACCCTCCACCGGCCAGGTGCATGTCTCATGGCCTGATGCTTCAGCCTCCCAGACGGGATCCGCCGTGGAGGCGGCCCGCCGGGCGTTCCCCGCCTGGCGGGACGTCTCACAGGACGAGCGTTCCACGGCGCTGCGGGCCATCGCCTCCGATCTCCTCTCCCGACGCGACGAGATCGCCGTCTCCCTCACTCACGAGACCGGCCGGGCCCTGACCCGAAACGGACTGTATGTCGACATGGCCGCGGCCGTGTTCCGTCAGTACGCCGAACTCGCCCGGGCGGATGCCGGACGGGTCGTCCCGTCCAACGACCCCGGTCAGCTGTCGATGGTGCGACGGGTGCCCTACGGGGTGGTGTCGGCGCTCATTCCCTTCAACTACCCCCTGATGCTGCTGGCGTTCAAGGTCGCTCCCGCCCTGGCCGTCGGCAACACCCTGGTGGTCAAGCCCTCTCCCTACACCCCTCTGTCCTTGCAGGTGCTGGCGGAGGTTTTTGCCCGGCATCTTCCCCCCGGAGTGCTCAACACCGTCCGGGGGGGAGCCGAGGTGGGCAATGCCCTCGTCACCCACCCGGATGTCGACCTGGTGGCGTTCACCGGTTCCACGGCGGTGGGGCGCCGCATCGCGGAAGCGTGCGCCGCCACCGGTGCCGCCACCCACCTGGAGCTGGGGGGAAAGGATCCCGCCATCGTGTTCGGTGACGCTGATCCCGAGTTGGCTTCGGAGGCGGTGGTGTGGGCTGCCTTCCTCAACGCCGGGCAGGTGTGCACCTCCACCGAGAGGGTCTACGTCCATCGGTCCATCCACGATCGGTTCCTGGACGAAGCGGTGCGGCTCGCCGGGAAGCTGCGGGTGGGCGACCCCTTCGACCCTGCCACCCAGGTGGGCCCGATGCGCTCGGATCAGGGGCGACGGAAGGTCCTCGATCAGCTCACCGCAGCCGGCTCCGCCGGGGCGGAGATCCTGATCGGAGGTGAGCCCCTCGACCGCCCCGGTTTCTTCCTGGCCCCCACCATCGTTGCCGGCGCCGACCACACCATGGAACTCATGTCCGAGGAGACCTTCGGGCCGGTGATGCCGGTGATGGCCTTCGACGACGAGGACGAGGCCTTCGCCCTGGCGGCCGACACCCCCTACGGGCTGGGGGCGAGCGTGTACACGCGGACTTCCCGGCTCGTGGAGCGGGCCTACCGGGAGTTGCAGGTCGGGACCGTGTGGGTCAACGATCCCGTGGTCGACAACCTGGCTGCTCCCCTGGGAGGGATGCGCGCCAGCGGCAACGCCAGCGAACTGGGTCTCGAAGGGCTGGACAGCTTCACGAGGCCGCGCCATGTCCACTGGAACCTGGACCCGGTGCGGAAAGACTGGTGGTTCCGAGAGGAGTGAGAGAGATGGGCCTGCAAGGAGAAGCTTCCCGGGAATGGTTCCAACGGGCCTCCCGGGTTCTCGTCAATGGAGTCTCCAGCCAGTTCCGGTACTGGGGCGACGACGACACCCTGGTCATCGAGAAGGGGGAGGGCGGCTACCTGATCGATGTCGACGGACGCCGCTTCCTGGACCTCCAGTGCGGATTCGGTCCCGTCATCCTCGGCCACGGCGACCCCGCTGTCTCCGCGGCCGTTGCGGAAGCAGCGGTGCAGGCGACCAGCTTCGCCATGACCCAGCGACGGGAGGTGGAGGCGGCGGAGAAGGTCATGGCCGCCCTCCAGTGGCCGGCCCGGATGCGGTTCACCAACACCGGCACGGAAGCCACGATGCACGCCATCCGCCTGGCCCGGGGAATGACGGGGCGGGACGTGATCATCAAGTTCGAGGGCCAGTACCACGGGATGCACGACTACGTGCTGTTCTCCACTGCCGGTGGCCCGGCCGGGGCGCTGGGCTCACGCTTTCGGCCCAACCCGTGGCAATCCTCCTCGGGCATCCCCGAGGCGATCCGCTCCTACATCCGCACACTTCCCTTCAACGACCTGGAGATCGCAGAACGGACCTTCAGGGACAGGGGGGGCGACATCGCGGCGGTGATCGTGGAGCCCATGCTGGGCAATGCCTTCGGGATCCTTCCCGCCTCCGGGTACCTGGAGGGAATCCGCCGGCTCTGCGACGAGTACGGGGCGATGCTCATCTTCGACGAGGTCAAGACCGGCTTCCGCCTGGTTCTGGGAGGGGCGGTGGCCCATTTCGGAGTCACCCCCGACATCGGCACCTACGCCAAGGCGCTCGGGAACGGATTCCCTGTGGCGGCGGTGGCCCTGGGGGAGCGGGCGGTGGAAGGATGGCGCCAGGGCGGCATCGCCCAGGCCGGCACCTACTCCGGAAACGGCGTCGCCGCCGCGGCGGCGTCGGCCACCGTCGAACGCCTCTCCGGGGGGGAGGCCTACGCCCAGATCGAGAGAGTCGGCACCCGAATGATGGAGGGACTGGGCAAGGTTCTGGCAGACCGGGGGGTGGCAGGTCATGTGGTGGGCCATCCGTCCATGTTCTCTCTGTTCCTGCATGAGGATGCCCCGCGGGATTTCCGGGACGCCGAACGGCACGATTCGGCCACCTACGACGAGGTGGCGATGCGGATGATCACCAAGGGCGTCATGCCGTGCCCGGATGCCCTCGAGCCCTGGTTTCTGTGTGCTGCTCACACCATGGAGGATGCGGACCGGGCGGTGGAGGCGTTCTCCGAGTCACTGGCGGAGGTGCTGGCAGGGTGACGGCCACCCGGCCCGACGGGGAGCCGCTCAGCCTCTGGCACGACCAGGGCCCGCCCCCGGTTCGCCGCCGGCCCCTGGGGGCGGCGGAGGAAGCCGATGTCGCCATCGTGGGAGGTGGGTACACGGGGCTGTGGACCGCCTATTACCTGCTCGGGATCCGTCCCCAGCTTCGCGTCGTGGTACTGGAGGCCGAGTTCTGCGGGTTCGGGGCGTCCGGGCGCAACGGAGGCTGGGTATCCCCCAAGTTCCCCGGATCGAGGCAGAAGATTGCCTCCCAACACGGTCCGGACGCGGTCCGGGCCTACCAGCAAGCCATGCTCGACTCGATCGACGAGATCGGCAAGGTTGTGGCAGGCGAGGGGATCGAGTGTGAGTACGCCCGGGGAGGAATGCTGCTCTACGCCACCCGTCCCGCCCACGTTCCCCGGCTCCGCGCCTACATGGAGTCCCTGGGCGAATGGGGCTTCCCGGACGACGAACTGGAATGGCTGGACGCGGACGAGGCCGTCGGGCGGGGAGCGGTGGCCGGTGCCCAAGGGGCCCTGTACACCCCTCGCTGTGCCTCGGTCCATCCCTGGAGGCTGGTGGCCGGTCTGGCGCAGGCGGTGGAGAGGCGGGGAGCGACGATCTATGAGGCCAGCCCGGTCCGCTTCATGGAGCGGGGTCTGGTCCTCACCGATTACGGGGTGGTCCGCGCCCCGGTGGTCCTCCGCTGCACCGAGGCGTTCACCCCGCGGCTGCCCGGGCATTCCCGCTCCGTGGCGCCGGTGTACTCGCTCATGGTCGCCACCGAGCCGCTGGACGAGTCGTGGTGGAGATCGGTGGGGCTGGCCAACGGGGAAGCCTTCTCCGACGGGCGCCACATGATCATCTACGGCCGGCGCACCCGGGACGGGCGCCTCGCCTTCGGGGGACGGGGAGCGCCCTATCACCTCGGGTCCACCATTGATCCATCCTGGGAAATCGATCCCCGCACCCACGGCAAGATCGAAGGCGTGTTGTGGGAACTGTTCCCGCAACTGGGAGGGGCCCGCATCACCCACCGATGGGGAGGGGCCGTGGCGGTGCCCCGGGATTGGCGGACGTCCGTCGACTATGACCCCGCCGGGGGTCTGGGACACGCCGGCGGATACGTGGGCCAGGGCGTCACCGGCTCACATCTGGCAGGAAGGACCCTGGCGGAGCTGGTGTCGGGCGTGCCTACCGAACGAGGAAGGCTTCCCTTCGTGGGCCATCGGTGGCGTCGGTGGGAGCCCGAGCCCCTACGGTGGTTGGGGATCAACCTCGGAAGGGCTTTGGCTCCCATGGCGGACACAGTGGAAGAGCAAACCGGCCGACCTGCCCGGTTCCTGGGCGGCATGCTGGACACACTCACAGGCGGATGATCTGGGTCGAGCTCATCGGATACCTGGGCTCGGCGCTGGTGGCGGCCAGCCTGACGCAATCGAGGATCCTGTGGCTGCGGGTCCTGAGCCTCTCGGGGGCGGTGGTCTTCACCGTCTACGGCGTGCTGATCGAGTCGATCCCGATCGTGCTCACCAACCTGATCCTGCTGGGCATCAACGTCTGGCACCTGTGGCGGATCACCTCCCGGACCGAGGAGTTCTCCCTCCTGGAGGTGTCGACCGATTCCGCCTACCTGCGTCGCTTCCTCGACTTCCACGCCGACGATATCGCCGCCGCCCAGCCCGACTTCTCAGGGGTCCGGGAGGGGGACACGGTGGTCCTGGTCCTGAGGGACATGGTTCCCACGGTCGCGGTGGTGGGCCGCCAGCGTGACGACGAGTTCCGGGTGTTCCTCGACTACGCCATCCCCAGCTACCGGGACTTCAAGAGCGGCAAGTGGCTGTACGACAACCGGCCCGACTTCTTCCACCGGATGGGAGTGAAGCGGATCGTGGCTACGGCGCGGAGCCGGATGCAGACCCGCTATCTGGAGAGGGCGGGATTCCAACAAAGACCCGACGGCAAATGGGAGCGCCCGGTGGGCTGACCCAACCCGAGGTAGTCGGGATCAGGCGCCAGTTCCGATGGAGCGGTCCATTCCGGGTTCCGCTATCCAGTCAGCCAAACGCCGATCCGTGCGATGGGTCGACAGTCTCCGCTCGTTCCGGCGGAAGATCTCGATGAGGAGACGGATGGAGACCCTCCAGC
>JBKHJQ010000215.1:0-5003 GCA_046538055.1 Actinomycetota bacterium | reverse complement strand
GAGATCGCCGAGGCGGTCGGCGTCTCCACCTCGACCAGCCTCTCCCCCACCAGGCGACCCCGGCCCCGAAGCAGGTGGATACCGGCGCTTTCCAGCCAGGAGACCTGACCGGCGTCATCCCACTTCCCCGCCAGGGCGTCGCGGCGCTCCAGCGCCGCATCCACATCGATCTCCCCGCCCTCGAAGCCGGGGGTTCGGGAAGCCATGTCGGCCACATCGCCCGGCCGGAGCAGGGCCTTGGACGGCATGCAGGCCCAGTACGAGCACTCGCCCCCCACCAGCTCCGATTCGACGACGGCCACGTCCAGCCCGTATCGCACGGCCACGTCGGCGGCGTTCTCTCCCGCCGGTCCGGCGCCGATCACTATCACATCGAAGTTCCGCTCACTCATCTCTGATCGCTCCTGTTCGGGTCTTGCCATGCTCAACGCCGGGCCGGGACTCCCATTCGGGGATGGTCGGCCAGCCGACAGTCGGGTCGGTAGGGCCGGATGGCCCCGGCTCATACCCTCATTCTTCCCCGAGAAGAGGGATCCACACATGGGATAGGACAGGGTCGGGTTCCCGACAGTGGCCGAATGGAGCGGAGTGGTTTCGGGTTTACTCGAGGCATGAAAGCCAGATTCCGCCTCTTCGTCCTCGTGGCCCTCGTGACGGCTGCCTGCGCCGGAGAGGCGACCGACGGCGAGCCTGCCACCTCCCGGACCGAGTCCCCCACCGGCACCGACGAAGGCACCACAACCGCGCCTCCCGAACCCACCCTTCCCCCGGCTGGGTTTCCCTCCGGAGAGTCCGCCCTGGAAGACATGACGGCCGAGTCCTTCCCCGAGCCTCTCGTCCCCCCCGAGGAGATCCTCTCCGGTGGCCCCCCTCCCGACGGCATACCACCCATCGACGACCCCGCATTCATCTCCGTCGAGGAGGCCGACGCCTGGCTGAGCGACGACGAGCCGGTGGTCGCCCTCCAGATCGGGGACGACGCCCGCGCTTATCCCGTCCAGATACTGATCTGGCATGAGATCGTGAACGACACGGTGGGGGGGGAACCGGTATCGGTGACCTACTGCCCGCTGTGCAACAGCGCCATCTCCTACGTCCGGGAGGTCGACGGACACGAGACCACCTTCGGCACCTCGGGACGCCTGTACGCGTCAGCGCTGGTCATGTACGACCGGGCCACCGAGTCGCTGTGGACCCATTTCGACGGACGGGCGGTGGTGGGAGTGCTGACCGGTCATCGCCTGGAGCCTGTCTCTTCCCCGCTGCTGGCCTGGTCCGAGTTCAAGGAGTCGTACCCGGACGGACAGGTGCTGGACCGGGATGCCACCGGGCATTCCCGTTCGTACGGAACCAACCCCTACACCGGCTACGACAACCCCGACGAGCGCCCCTTCATGTTCCGGGGTGAGATCGACGACCGATCCGCCGCCATGCAACGGGTGGTGGGCGTGGAAGCCGGCGATGCCGCCCGGGCGTGGACTCTGGAGGCGATATCTGGGGAGGGGCCCACCGCCACCAACGCCTCGGTGGGAGAAGCTCCCCTGGTCATCCTGTGGGAGCCGGGCCAGTCGAGCGCTCTGCAATCCGAGAGCGTTGACGGGGGACGGGATGTGGGCTCGGTGGGTGTGTTCGACCCCAACGTCGATGGCCGTCGCCTGACCTTCACCGGGACCGACACCGGCTTCGTGGATGAGGAGACGGGCTCCACCTGGACCGTGACCGGCACGGCCACGGCCGGGGAGCTGGAGGGAACCGAGCTGGAGCGGATACCCCACCTCGACACGTTCTGGTTCGCCTGGTCCACCTACTCGCCCGGAACCGACCTGGTGGAGCCATGAACGCCCGAGTGAGGCTCTTGGCGGCGGTCGCTCTGGGAGTCGCCGCCGCGGTTGTCGTCACCTCCTCTCTGAATGCTCCTCCTACTTCCCCCGGGGAGGAGGTGACGTCCTCTCTCGACGTCCCGTTCGAGTACTTCGACGGGACCCAGGGCAACCTGGCGGACTTCGGCGGCCGTCCCCTGGTGGTGAACTTCTGGGCCTCCTGGTGCCCCGCCTGCGTGGCGGAGATGCCCGACTTCGAGCGAGTCCACACCCGCCTGGGCGAGGACGTCGCCTTCCTGGGCCTGGCCATGCAGGAGAGCGACGAGAGCGCGGCCCGGGAGCTCATCGAGGAGACGGGGGTCACCTACGAGCTGGGGAGGGATCCCGACGGCTCCATTTTCGCCGACTTCGGAGGTATCGCCATGCCCACGACCGTGTTCATCGACCGAGACGGGGCGGTAGTGAGCACACACCCCGGAGCGATCTTCGCCGATGACCTGGAGGCGACCATCCGCCGCCAGCTGCTGGAGTCATAGCGCTGGAAGGGGCCGGGGAATGCCACGCCATCGCATGACGTTGTGCTGCACAGGATGGATGGCGTCTCCGATCTCGTGGCCGATCAGCACCTGGCCTGGATGGCTCGCAGCTTCGGCCGCCCCGACTACCTGCCCCTCAGCCCCGACGACCTCAAGGTCCTGGGCGGCGTGGCCGAGCCGATCCGTCGGTTCCGGGGATCCCACCTCTTCCGGCAAGGCGAGCCGGCCGCCGCTGCCTATCTGATCAAGGAGGGACAGGTGGACATCTACCGGGGTGAGTCGGAGTCACCCCAGGTGGTGGCACGGGTGGGCCCCGGTTCGGTGATCGGCGACATAGCCATGTTCGGGGACGGCGTCTACAAGTCCTCGGCCCGGGCGGTGGGGCACGTGCGGGCGTTCCGCTTCGAACGGTCGACTCTCCTGCCGGAGCTGGCCAGGAACCCCGCCATCTGCCTGCGCTGGCTCGTCTCCGGACTCAACCAGCTGGAGAGGACGCAGCGGCGCATCATCCACCTGATGAGAAAGAGCGTCCTGGCCCAGGTGGCCGACGTCCTGACCGAGGAGACGGTCGATAGGTCGGAGGTGAGCCTCTCACAGGCCTCCCTCGCCACCCTCCTGGGCGTGAGCCGCCAGTCGGTGAACGAGGCCCTGGGCGAGCTGCGGGACATGGGAGTGGTGGAGACCGGATACCGGCGCATCAGAGTCCTGGATCGTGACGCCCTCATGGCCGTGGCAGCGGAGCAGGACGGGTCATCCCGGCCATCGGCCGGGGCACGTCTCAACCGAGCCTGACCGGGCAGGCCATCCGGGGGGAACGCCTGCCGGAGTCGATCACAGGGGCGGCCTTCTGTCGGCACAGCGACAATGATGGAGTCGCGGCGGGGCATGCGGCGTTCCCATCGGCATGTGTGACTCCCGGACCCTGCCGTCGTGACCCGGCCGCCCGACCCGGGATCGCCGGTGCGCTTCCTGCCCGCCGGCCGTGTCATTGCCGAGATGGCGAGGGTGGGGCGGGACAGAATCCACTCGACTGCCACCTGGGGAGTTCTGACCCTGGGCGCGCTGGGAGGCGGGTTCATCACCGCCGGAGCCCTCCTTTCGGTTCTCCTGGCATCGGGAATCGGGGCATCTGGCCCGCGCATGCTCGCACAGGGGTTCGGGTTCTCGACCGGCTTCTTCTTCGTGGTCCTCTCGGAGGCGGCTCTCTTCACGGAGGCCAACGTGGTCATGCCCGCAACGCTCATGACGGGTATCGCCCCGGCGGCCCGCGTCGTTCGGTTCTGGGGTCTGGCCCTCATGGGGAACCTGGCGGGCTCGGTCGTCCTGGGCAGCCTGATCCGTCTGGCGCACACCTATGACCCGGCCGTCAACGCCCTCCTGGCGGAGCTGATCACGCACAAGATGGCCTTCCGATCGATCGGAGGGGTGGGAGGATGGACCAGCGCCGTCCTCTCCGGTGTGCTGGCCAACTGGCTGGTGGGAATGGCAGCCTTCTTCGCCACGATGGGACGGACCATCGTCGGCAGGTACATTCCGGTGCTCCTGGCCGTGACGACCTTCGTGGCAGCCGGCTTCCAGCACTCACCCGCCAATATCGGCTACTTCTCCCTCGCCATGGCCGCCGGCGGCGGACCCGGATGGGGCCCGGCGATTCTCTGGAACCTGGTTCCGGCGGGAATCGGAAACGTCCTGGGCGGGACCCTCCTGGTGGCACTGCCTTTCTGGCTCCTGTATGGCCGGAAAGGAGCGAGCCCCGAAAGCGCCGGACAACCCGGCCGATGGCGGCCGGGCTAGGCGAAACACTGTCGGGATCCCGTCGGTCGCCGTCTCCGTCCCGACACGTGCGGCGACAGTGGCGGCACACGCCGGCCCGGAGGAGGACGCATTCACATCGCCGACGAGGCGACAACTACCTCGCCCACTGCGCTCCAGTGGGGGATCCTGACGACCGGGCGCGTCCTGCTGATCGTCCTGCCTCTCTGTCTGCCTCTCCTGCTGGTCGGACAGAGCTCTGCCGGCCGGCTGCTGACAACGGCCATGGTCCATCTCGCCGCCGTGGTGGCGGTGGGGCTCACCATCACCCTCCTCCTCCGCCGCCGCATCCACCGGCCGTGGCTGGAGGTGTCCACACCCATGGCAGAGCGGGTCGCCACCGCCGTCGTGGTGGTGGTCCTGGCCACGGGAGCCACCGCCCTCGTCACCCTCGCCTCCTCGGCGGCGCTCAGGCTGGCTCCCTCCCTCCAGTTCCTCCAGCTTCTCTCCGCCCTCGACATCGCCTGGGTGACGGCCGCCACCACCATCGGCACGGGATGGCTGGCGGGCCGCAGGACAGGCGTCGGAGCCGGGGTGGCGATGGCCGTCGTATGCCTCTGGTCCATCTGGGCCTATCTGGACGCCGTCGGGTTCACCGCCGAGGGTGGATGGCTGGTGGACGGCGGGGCTCTCATCCGCTACGTCCTCCCCTTCGACATCGCCGCCGCCGTCATCTCCGTCTCCGTCCTCGTCCTGGGAGCGAGAAGATCCGCAAGACGGGGGACCAGCGCGGCCCCGTGAGCCTCCACGCCCACTACGGCCGGAGGGACTCTCGGTGGGCGGCGATCCGGGCCCGCAGCCGGGGGTAGTCGTCGTCTATCGCGAAGGGATAGCC
>JBKHJQ010000214.1:0-5022 GCA_046538055.1 Actinomycetota bacterium | reverse complement strand
CGTAGGGATCCCCCTGCTGGATCTCGGTGTAGCGCCCATTGACTGCCGCCCAGAAGTTCTCGCCCGGTCCTCCGAACTGATTGTTCGGACTCCCCAGCCGAACCGGCTTGATGTACTCGGCGGTCGCGTCCCGGGCCACGTCCACCGTGTCCATCCCGATCACCGTGAGGAAGAACGTGTCGACAGAGGTGGTGAGCCCGACCTTGTAGCGGTTGTCCTCCTCGACGGTGGTATCCATGGCCGTCCTGGCGCCGACGGGGAATCCGTTCAGGCTGGCGGCAGTCATGGCGTCGTCCTCGGCATCATCGGGAAACCCCGGCAGGTTCACCACGCCGGCCAGGGCGGCGGCATCGGCCGCAGTCTGGAGCTTGGAGCGATTGAGGAGTATCCATCCCAGATCGACGGCGAAGGCAGCGAAGGTGAGGAGAGCGACCAGCGCCCCCGCCATCAAGATGAGGACGGCGCCGCGTTCTCCATCACGGGGGGCACGCGGCTTGTGGGCAGGGGGAATGCTCATGCGAACTCCTCCGGTTCGAGGCGGGAGATCGTGGTCTGGTCGATGGTGAAGCCCCCGGAGAACGGGGGAAGGCCGATCACGTAGTCGTGGCGGTAGATGATCCGCATACCGGCGATGTCGAGGGGCGGGGAGCCACCGGCGATCACGTTGCGGCCGACAGAGGGCCATCCGATGGCCGTGGCCCAGTCGTCGCAGTCCTTGTAGTCGGTCCCGGTCAGCGTGTAGGTGTTGGTGTCCGCCGGGACCTGGTCGCCGTCGCTGTCGGCCCGGTAGATCTCGACACGCTGAAGTTGGTCGATGCTTCCGCCCAGCAGGAGAGTGTCGATGGCCGCGATCAGGGCCGTGCAGTCGGCATCAGGATCGTTGCCCAACGCGGAGAGAACACGGGTCCCCTCGCGAACGGCACTGGAGGTGGTCAACACGTCCCGGAAGGCCATCCCCAACTCCATGATTCCCACCATGAGCGCCACCAGAAGAGGGAGGACGAGCGAGAACTCCACCAGCGTGGCGCCGTCGTCCCTACGGATTCGACGGGCGCGTGCCGATGAAGATGTGAGACCCCTGCGATGCTCCCATGGCCGCAAAAACCAATTCAAGTCGCCGAAGAGCGTCACACGTTACAGAGAATTTTCAAGGGGTCGATTGACCTACGGGCGAGGTTCGTCGCAGGGACGTCCCGGTAGGCCTCGATCCGCTCCTCCAGCCCCGGACCAGACGGATGATACCCGACCCGGCATCGACGAGATCGGCTGATGCAGAGCGCGGTGGGATTTTCTAGAGCGCGCCAGAATACTCTTGACACTCGAACAGATGTTCGATACAGTGGGCAACACTTCCCCAGCTGATTGATATGGCGAACAATGAGGCGGGCCATGTGATGGTCCGGCCTCCGGGGAGGACCCGATGAGTGCTCTGCGCTCGGGAATCGAAGAATTGGCCGGCGAGGACCCGGCCGACTGCACCTACGGCGAGCTCACCGATTCGGTGGCCGAGATCTCCCGGGCCATCGACATGCTCACCTACCAGCTCGCCGCCCGTGTCAACGAGGTCGATCGACGTCGCGACTACACAGTCGACGGGTTCCTCACAGCCACGCGGTGGCTGGCCACGATCGCCGACCTGGATGGCTCGCTGGCCAAGCGGCTGGTGAGCATGGGGCAGGTCCTGTCTGAGTTTCCCCGCACCGCCCAGCAGCTCTCGGCGGGAGAGCTGTCCCGTTCCCGGGCGAGGATTCTCTGCAATGCAGCCCGCAGTCACCCCGATGCCTACCGCAACGACGAGGAGATGCTGCTCGGCTTCGCTCACGACATGTCCCTGCAAGCCATGAACGGGGCCGTGCGCTACTGGTCGAACGTGGTCGACGACACGGGAGAGCAAGATGCCCGCCGTCAGCGGGAGAAGGCATACGTGCACGCCTCCGTCACCTACCAGGGCATGGTGCGCCTCGACGGGCTGCTCGACCCCGAACGGGGTGAGGTGGTCCTAACCGCCCTGGAGGCGGCCGCCGGCCCGAGGGCGAGCGACGACTCCCGACCCGCCTCCAACCGGCGGGCAGAGGCCCTATCGGAGATCTGCCGGCAGTGGCTCGACCACGGAGCGCCCCAGCACGGCGGGGTGAGGCCCCATGTGAACATGGTCGTCGACCTGGAGACCCTGCTGGGGCGGATGGGGAAGCGCTGCGAACTGGAGCACGTCGGCACCATCACACCCGAGACGGCCCGACGCATCCTCTGTGACGCCTCGGTGTCCCGCATCATCACCGATGCCGAGTCCATGCCCCTGGATGTGGGCCGCAGCTCCCGCACCGTCACCCCGGCTCAGAGGCGGGCGCTCATCGTCCGTGACGGCGGGTGCCGGGTTCAGGGCTGCGACAGGCCTCCCTCCTGGTGCGACGTCCATCATCGAGAAGCATGGTTCCTGGGAGGCGAGACCAACATCGAGGACCTCGTCCTGGTATGTCGCCCCCATCACACCATGATCCACGACGGGGTCGTCCAGATCGAGTGATTCACCCCGCCAGGATCGGCAGTGACACCACGAAGACCGCCATCAACAAAGCCCCCTCCCACCGGACCACACGACGGCCGCTCACCATGAACGCTGTCGCTATCACCGCCACACCCACCATCAGCAGAGCGCCGGCCACTCCGATGCTGGAGTCGACCCTCTGGCCTGCGCCTGTCAGCGCCGCCACCGCGGCCACCGCCCCGGCATTGAACAGGTTGCTTCCCAGGAGGTTGCCCACAATCAGATCGGTTTCGTCCTTGCGGGCCGCCTGCAGTGATGCTGCCAGCTCCGGAAGGGACGTGCCCACCGCCACCACCGTCATCCCCACGAAGCCCTCCGCCAGCCCTACACGGTCGGCAAGGTCGCGGGCCGACCAGACCAGGAGATGGCTGGCGGCCAGAGTCCCGGCCAGGCCGGCCAGGGTCCGGGTCCACTCCCGGGCGGGCGAGAACTCGGTGTCCGCCAGGAACTCGTCCACCTCCTTTCCCAGCTGGTTGTCGCCCTTCCGGGCGTCGTAGACGATGAACCCGATGGCGGCGACGAACAGGACCGCCAGCACCATCCCGTCGCCGGCTCCCACCGTTCCCTGCAGCACCACCCCGAAGGCGACCACCAACCCCAGGGACAGGAGTGCCTCCCGCCTGAGGACGTCCACATGCACCACGATCGGGGTGACGAGGGCGGCCGCTCCCAGGACCAGGGTGAGGTTGGCGGCGTTCGAGCCCACGATGTTGCCCATAGCGAGGTCCAACGATCCCTGGGCGCCGGCCAGCCCCGATACCAGCATCTCGGGCGTGCTGGTGCCGAAGCCGATCACCACCGCTCCCACCACCACCTTGGACATCCGGCGAGCGATCGCCACGCGGGCGGCGCCGATGACGAACTGGTCGGCGGCGTACGTGAGGAGGAACAGCCCTCCCACGATGCCGGCCAGAGAGAGAAGCATGGCCGGTCCTATGGGCAGCTCAGCCGCTCTGGCTCAGCAGCCGGCTGTTCTTGACCTTGGCCTTCACGTAGTCCCGGTTCATAAGGGCTATGAAGTCGATGGAGATGGACTTGGGGCAGGCCTTCTCGCATTCGCCGTGATTGGTGCAGGATCCGAAGTACTCCTCCATGATCTCCACCATGTCCTGGGTCCTCGTCCATCTCTCCGCCTGCCCCTGGGGGAGGAGGTTGAGGTGGGAGATCTTGGCGGCGGTGAAGAGGTTGGCGGCGCCATTCGGGCAGGCCGCCACGCACGCTCCGCACCCGATGCAGGCAGCGGCGTCGAAGGCCGTGTCGGACACCTCCTTGGGGATCGGTATGAGGTTGGCGTCGGGGGCGGAGCCCGTGTCGACGGTTATGTACCCGCCGGCCTCGATGATGTGGTCGAAGGCGGAGCGGTCCACCACCAGGTCCCGGATGATGGGGAAGCCCGCGGCCCGCCACGGCTCCACGGTGATGGTGTCGCCATCCCGGAACTTGCGCATGTGGAGCTGGCAGGTGGCCGTGCCGAGCTGGGGGCCGTGCGCCTGGCCGTCGATCATCACGCCGCAGCTCCCGCATATGCCCTCGCGGCAGTCGTGGTCGAAGGCGATTGGCTCCTCGCCCTGGGCCACCAGGCGCTCGTTCAGCACGTCCAGCATCTCGAGGAACGACATCTCCGGCTCGATGTCACTCACCTGGTAGTTGACGAACTGCCCCGGACGTTGGGCGCTCTCCTGTCTCCAGACCTGCAGAGTGATGTTCATGTAGCTCGCTTCGCTCGCTGTTGTGAGTCGTGAGTTGTGAGTCGTGAGTTTGGAAGAGACGCGGATCGGGTTCTCCGGACCCTGTGGTGAAGGGTCGGCGGGCTGGACGCGGTCAGATGCCCATGACTCAACACCCACCACTCAGTACCGGCGGACAAGGTGAACGTGCTCACTTGTAGGACCGTGTCGTGAGCTCGACGTTCTCGAACTCCAGGTCTTCTTTCACCAGCCCGGGGGAGCGGACGTCGCCGGTCCACTCCCAGGCCGCCACGAAGGCGAACTCGTCGTCCCGGCGCAGAGCCTCGCCCTCCGGGGTCTGGTACTCCTCCCGGAAGTGCCCGCCGGCCGACTCCTCCCGCTGGAGGGCGTCGATGCACATGAGCTGGGCCAGCTCGAAGAAGTCCTCCACCCGGCCGGCCCGCTCCAAGCTCTGGTTGAGCGACTCGTTCTCGCCCAGGACCCGGACGTCGCTGCGGAACTCGTCGTGCAGGGCGGGGATCTCGGCCAGGGCCTTGTTGAGGCCCTCCTCGCTGCGGGACATGCCGCAGTGCTCCCAGACGATCTTGCCCAGCTCCCGGTGGAACCAGTCCACCGAGCGGGTCCCGTTGGCGGCGAGGTAGCCGGATATGCGGCCCCGCACCTCGTCCTCCACTTCCCGGAAGGCGGGGTCGTCGGTGGGGACGGGGTCGGTGTTGAGGTACTCGGCCAGGTAGTCGCCGATGGTGTAGGGGATGACGAAGTAGCCGTCCGCCAGGCCCTGCATCAGGG
>JBKHJQ010000213.1:0-5041 GCA_046538055.1 Actinomycetota bacterium | reverse complement strand
GGCGTGCCTCGTCGCTCACATCGCGCAGGATACAACGCACGCCCTACCCGCCCCCTCCCCGCCGTTCTCGCGCATCAACTGTGGCCCATGGGCCGCAGTCGGTGCGCGAAGGCGGATTTCTGGCCGGTGGGGTGGGGGGAGTATCCTGTCGGGTCGTTCCCCAGGAGTTCTCTTCCATGTCGTACCACTGCGAGATCTGTGGGAAGGGGCCCGGCTACGGAAAGACCGTCAGCTTCTCCCACAAGCGAAACAACCGGCGCTGGCTGCCCAACATCCAGCGCATACGCGTCCGCCACGGCTCCAACACCCGTCGGGCCCGGGTATGCACCTCCTGCATCCGGGCCGGCAAGGTGCAGAAGGCCTGACGGCATGGCGGTCCAGGGCGTCGTCCAGACCTACGACCCCGTCACCGGTGTAGGCGTCGTCGTCCGCGACGACGACCACAGCGAGGTCTTCCTCCGTCCCGGTTCGCTGCGCGGCTCCATATTCCGGACCCTCCGCCAGGGCCAGCGCATCGTCTTCGAGCAGACGGAGGAAGACGGATCCCCCTACGTCTCGAATATCCGGGTCGGCCAGGGCGGGTACTGAGGCCGGCTCGCCCACGGGCCAGACAGAGTCGGGCCCAGCTCGGTATAGTCCGTCATTCCAGACGAGAGGAGGGTTCGTGGTTCAGGCCTACGTTCTGATCCAGACCGAGGTAGGCAAGGCGGCTCTGGTGGCCGACGAGGTCCGTGAGATCCCCGGGGTGGACAACGCCGACGACGTGACGGGTCCCTATGACGTGATCGTCAAAGCCAGCGCCGACGATGTCGACGCTCTCGGGAAGCTGGTGGTGGCGAAGATCCAGGCCATCGAGGGAATCACCCGAACCCTCACCTGCCCGGTGGTGCACCTCTAGCCCAGCTTGGAGGCGATGGTCCCTGCGTTCCGCAGGGCCGTTCCGTCCGAGCCGGACGTGGAGTAGGTGCGGACCGGGCCCGCCGCCGCCTCCGTCACCAGGTCCGAGAAGAGCTCCTCCCGTGAGCGGGGCGGGTCGATCCACAGATACGCCGCCATGGAACCGGGGATCGTGTTGACCTCGTTCACCCACAGCTCTCCGTCTCGCTCCAGGAAGTCGATGCGCGCTATGCCCCGAAGACCGGCCACGGCCGCCACCTTGCGGGCCAGTTCCTCCAGGCGATCCTCCAGGGCCGGATCGAGGGTGGCGGGCAGCTCCCTTCCCTCCGAGACCTCGCCGCCCCACGCCAGGTACTTCTGGTCGTAGCCGTAGATGGCCCCACCGCCCTCTCCCCGGGAAGGTGCTTCCACCGCCGACAGCTCCAGCTCCGGGTAGGTCCGCACGCCAACCTGGAGGTCCCGGCTCTCTGCCAGAAACGGCTCGGCCACACCCCCGCCCACGAAGAAGGGCGACCTCGAGACCAGCGCCCGCACGGTCTCCCAGTCCTCGGCAACCTCGATGCCGATGGAGGACCCCCCGAAGCGGGGCTTCACGATGAACGGCCCTTCGAAGGGGGGTGCCTCCTCCTCTCCCGATATGACCAGTGTCCGCTCCAGAGTGGGCAACCCGGCCGCGGCCATGGCTGCCCCGAAGGCGAACTTGTCCATGCCGAGGGCGGAGGCGGCCTGACCGGGACCGGTGTACCGGAGTCCGGCCAGGTCCAGGGCCCCCTGGAGGGTCCCGTCCTCCCCGGGGCCTCCATGGCAGGCGATCACCGCCACCTCGGCGGGGATCGGCTTGCGCTTCTGCAGGAAGCCTCCCCCCGGAGACGCCACGAAGCTCACCTCCCGTGCCTTGCGGGGCACACCCTCGACGAAATCGGCCGCCTCGGAGGCGGGATCGACCCGGTACCACTCCCCCCGCTTGGTCCAGTAGAGGGTGGGAGGGTCCCCGCCCAGGGCCCGGGCGACCTGGAGGCCGGTCAGGATGGAGATGTCGTGCTCGTCACTCGGACCTCCGAAGAGGACGGCTGGGTCAGTCATGTGGGGAATGGTACGACCACGACGCTCCCACCCGGCGATTGTGATGGCTCAGGGGTAGTGGTCGGGGAGGTCGTTCTCGTAGAGCACGACGTCTCCGCTTCCCAGGTGGCGCCGAACCCACTCCACCGCCTCCTCCCGGGTGGCCACGGGGATGGCACCGGGGGCGCCCTCCACGAGGGCCGGGCGGTTGGTCCGGCCCACCACCAGCACCCGGTCGGCCACCTCCTCCGCCCGGGCCGCGAACCGGACGTTCTCCTCGTGCTGGCGGGACCCCAGTTCCACCATTCCCGGGGTGATCACCACCCGGCGGCCCCCCTCCCCGATCTTCCCCAGGGCCTGGAGGGCTGCCTCTGCCCCGGCCGGGTTGGAGTTGAATGTGTCGTCGATGATGAGCACATCGGAGGGACTCCGGCTCACGGTCAGGCGATGCTCCGGCTCGGTGATGCCGGCCAGGCGGGCGCCGATCACCTCCTCGGGGACCTCCAGGGCGAGGGCCACCGCCACGGCGCAGCCCACGTTGGTGGGATGGGCGGAGGCGGGCACCCTCCCCACCAGCCGGCCATCCACCGTCACCGTCTCCCCGTCCACCACCACGTCGGCATCCCTGCTCCCCACCGCCAGGACCCGCCTCCGCTCCCTCTCCCGATCCGCCACCCGGCGCAGGCGCGGGTCGTCGACGTTGAGGACCGCCACCGAGGCCCGCTCCAGGATCTCCGACTTCGCCTCCACGATCCGCTCCTCGGAGCCGAAACGCTCCAGATGCACGGGGCCGATGGCGGTTATGACGGCCACATCCGGGGGGATCCACGAGCACAGTTCGGCGATCTCCCCGGGTCCGTAGGTGCCCATCTCGGCGACGAAGGTGTCGATGCCTCCCGCCAGGTGCTCGTTGATGGCCCGGGCCAGGCCCATACGGTTGTTGAAGGAGGCGGGGCTGGCCAGCACCCGGCGGGTCTCACCCAGCAGGTGGGCGATATGGCCCTTGGTGGAGGTCTTGCCGTAGGAGCCGGTCACCGCCACGACCGTGGCGCCAGAGCGCCGGAGGGCATCCGCTGCCCTATCCACCCACGGCTTGCCCAGCCGCCTCTCCACCGGAGCCAGCAGGGCAAGCGCCGCGTCCACCAGGAGGTGGACGCCCAGAACGGCAGCCGCCGTCACGGCCGGGTGGGTGAGCCAGCCTGCCAGGGCGGCCACGAGAACCAGGGCCCAGGTGGTCGCCGCCAGGCGGCGCATCCGGCCCGTCCACGCCAGGGGCGAGGTGCGACCCCGCAGTCCCAGACCGAGAGGTCCCAGGAACGCCACGGCCGCCGCCACCAGACCCGAGAGGGGATCGAGCGCCATCCCCAGGATCGCCCCCACTCCCATGAGGAGCAGGGTGACGTTCATGGAGTGGAGGCGCCACCAGCGCAGGGCGAACCGAGTGGCAGAACCGGCCAGGTAGTGCTCCCGCTGGGCGACCCGCAACCAGCGCAACGATCCCACCGCGCCCGCCACCGCCAGGACCGCCACCACAAGCAGGATCATCCCCCAGCCCGCTCCAGCATCCGCTCCACCGCCCTCCGGGTCGCCTCCGGTGCCTGGAGGGGGACGTGGTGGCCCACACCATCCAGGATCTCCAGCTCGACCCATCCCCCGCCGGCCCCGATGAGTCGGCATGCCTCCTGGGCCACACTCACGGGCACCTCGCGGTCGTCTGCTCCCCACAGGAGATGGACCGGCGGCTTCAACCCTTCCAGTTCCTCCTCGTAGGACTCGTTGACCGCCCGCACCAGCACGTCGCGCATCACCCCCGTGGCGGCGCGGTAGTCGGCCGAGCCGTGGCGGCGGCGGCGGCGCTCCATGGCCTCCTCCCCCAGGAGCCCCACGCCGTGGGCGGCGCGCGCCACCCGGTACGCCAGGGGCGGTTTGCGCCGATGGCCCAGGCGACGCAGGAGGGGAACGCCCGCCAGCACCAGGCCGGCCAGGCTGCCGGGGCGATCGTGCTCCAGTGCCACGGCTACTCGCCCCCCGAAGGAGTGGCCCACCGCCACCGGCGCCTGCTCGAAGATGTCCAGAGCGGGAGCGAGGAGGCGAGCGTACCCGTGCGACCCCATCGCCTCGGGGGGCTCGGGGGAGGCCCCGAAACCCGGCAGGTCCACACAGAGGGCATCGAGACCGTCCAGAGCCGCCGAGAAGTCGGATCCCCGCCGGCCCCAGCCATGCAGGGCCAGGATCCGGGGAGGACCCGATCCGATGCGTTCCGCGAACAACGTACCGCCGGCAATTGAGAGAAGGGGCATCGGGACAGAGAACCTATGGAGTGACGGAGCCGGATGGGAGGATACTGTGAAGTAGTCCCATGACCACCACCAGCACAGCTCGCAGGGCCCCGGGCGAGACCCGGGAAGGCTCCATGATCAGATTCCGCGCCTCGGTTCAGCGTCGATCCGTGGCCGTGGGGTGGGCGGCTGTGATCGTGCTGGCTGCCCAGGCGGTGAGGACCTCCACCTTCCAGGATCCCCGGTTCCTGGTTCCCATCGTGGCGGTGGGCCTCCTGCTGGTGCTCTCCGCCCTGGTCGACTGGGACGACCTCATGCGTCGCCCCTACGCCGGGTGGGTGTCGTGGGGATGGATCGTGGGTGTGACGCTGTCGACCGGGGTGATCGCCACGGTGCCGGAGCTCTACCTCATCTCCCAGCCCATCTTCTTCGCCCTGGTGGCCCTCTCCGGCCTCGTGCTGGAGCGGCCCAAGCATGCGTTCGTGGCGATCCTGGCCTCGGGGATCGTCATGATCACCGCCTTCGTGGCCGGATCCGCCACCGACTGGGCGGAGATAATCGTCCCCTTCCTCTCCCTGGGAACGGTGGCGGTGGCGACCTCGCTTCTGGGAATGGAGTTCGAGCGGGCGGTGGAGCGGAGCAATCAGCGCCTCCAGCAGCTCCAGCGCCAGCGCATCGACTTTGAGCGTCTCTACGCGGTGATGGCCACCCTCTCCCAGGGCGACTCCCTCTCCGAGGTGCTCCCCCAGCTTGTGGGCACCATCTGCCGCTATCTGGACGCCCAGGTGGGTGTGGTGCTGCTG
>JBKHJQ010000212.1:0-5051 GCA_046538055.1 Actinomycetota bacterium | reverse complement strand
AGCTCGGCCAGCTCCTCCAGCGGCCCGAATCCCTCCGGTCCGCCCACCCCCCTGCCACCGGAGACGACCACGGGGGCGGTGGCCAGGGTCGTTCCCACTTCCACCGTCACGCGCTCGGCCACCCGGGTCACGGCATGGGACTCGTCCAGGGAGGGCGTGAAGGCCTTCACCTCGGGTTCCCCTCCCGACATCGGCGCCGGAGGGAAGGCGTGGGCCGCGGTCGAGACCAGCCTCACCGCCGCCGACAGCTCCGCCCGCTCCAGCAGCGATCCTCCCCAGCGGACGCGCACGATCTCCCACGGATCCCGGGAGGGATCGACTTCCGTCACGTTGGCGACCATGGGGAGATCGGACAGGGCCGCCATGTTGGCCAGCACCTCGTTGCCCCGGTCGGTCCCCGGCGCCACCACCGCCACCGGGTCCCGGCGGGCGGCGAGCTGCATCAGCGCCTCGCCCCACGCTCCCGGGGCATAGTCGGTGAGCAGCGGATGCTCCACTCGCCATGCGGCATCCACGGAGCCTCCCAGGTCGACATCTCCGGAACCCTCCCCTATCACCACGGCCTCCACAGGTCCATCGCCGGCTCCCTCCGCCAGGGAGCGGGCCAGCGTGAGCGCCTGCCGGGCGACCTCGCCGACGACACCCCGGTCGTGATCGACGAGCGCCAGGACACTCACAGGGTGCCCAGCTCGTCGAGGACGTCGGCCACCTGGCGGGCGTCGGAGAGGATCTCGGTCTTGACCTCGTGGGAGGGGGGCGACTCGAATCGGATCATCCGCAGGCCACCCGCCGCCACCTCCACGTCGTGGCGAAGCACCTCCACCTTCTTGGATCGCAGCCTCCCCTGCAGCGTGGGATAGCGGGGCAGCGTTATCCCCTCCTTGACGGCCAGGACGGCCGGGAGGGGCAGACGGTGCATCTCGAAGCCGCCCGGTATCTCCCGCCGCGCCGACACGACACCGTCCTCGACCTCCACCCCCTTGATCCCGGACACGGTCGGCCGGCCCAGCCCGTGTGCCACCCGGACCCCGACCTGGAACCCGCCCGAATCGGCCGACTCGTTCCCGAACAGCAACAGGTCGAACCGCCCGTCGCCGTCCTCCCGGGCGCGGATCGCCGACAGCAGACCGGCCGCTGTGGCCTGGGGATCGATGTCGGAGCCGTCGGTGGGGACGAGCACGGCCTCGTCGGCTCCCACCGAGACGGCGTAGCGGAGCTGCTCGGCCGCCTCCTCCGGGCCCATGGTCAGCACCGTCACGGTCCCCCCGTGCGCCTCCTTCAGCTGGATGGCCGCCTCAACCGCGCACTCTTCGTGGGGACTGGTCGTGAACGACAGGTGGGTCGTCTCGATCGCCCGACCGTCCGGGGTGAGGGAGATCCTGGCCCCGGGGGCGGGGACCCGCTTCACGCAGACCGCCAGCCTCATCCCTTCATCCTGGAGTCGTCGGGATCGAAGAGTGGCGTCGCACCCGCCCGGGCCACCGTGACCGGGTAGTCCTCGTTCATGTAGCGGACACGGAACGAGGCTCCTTCCTCCGCCATCTCGGCAGGCAGATACCCCATCAGGAGGTAGGCACCCACCGACGGGCCCGCCCCGGCGGATGTCACATAGGAGGGCCGGCCATGGGAATCGACGATGCGCTCCCCGGTGGCGGTGAGGATGGGCTCGCCTCCCGTCATGTAGCGGGGGATCCCGTCCCGGGGAGAGATGTGGTCGTCGACGGTGAACGTGCACATCACGGCTACCGGGCCCGACTCCCTCGCCTTGAGGTAGGCATCCTTGCCGATGAAGTCGGCCGACTTCACCTTGGGGCGGGCCAGCCCCGCCTCCACCGGCGAGTACTCCGACTCCAGCTCCGCCCCCATCAGCCGGTACCCCTTCTCCATCCGGCCGCTCGTCCCGTAGACGCCGGCACCGACGGGCAGGACATCGTGCTCCTGACCCGCTTCCCACAGCATGTCCCAGATCTGGGTGCCCCTCTCGATGGGTACGTAGATCTCCCAACCCGACTCTCCCACGTACGAGATGCGGAACAGGCGGGCGACGACCGACCCGAACTCCACCCGGCGGGTCGTGCCGTAGGGGAAGGCGGCGTCCGAGATGTCATCCGAGGTCAGAGACGACACCAGCGACCGGGCATTGGGGCCCCACACCCCGATGGTGGTGAAGGACGAGGTGCTGTTCTGGAACAGGACCGATCCGTCGTCGGGGAGATGGGAGCGGAACCAGAACTCGTCCCTCGGTCCGTCCGCCGCCCCCGTCACGATCCGGTAGTGCTCCTCTGCGATCCGCATGATCGTCAGGTCGGAGCGAAACCCGCCGGCCTCGGTGAGGAGCGGCGTGTAGATGGCCGAACCCACGGGACGATCGCATTGGTTGACGGCCATCCTCTGGATGTAATCGACCACTCCCGGCCCCGTCACGTCGAAGACCACGAACGCCGAGAGATCCACCATCCCCACCCGGTCCCGCATGGCCAGGTGCTCGGCGGTGGTTATGGGCGACCACCAGCGACGGTCCCACTCATGGGGCCGGTCCTCCACCCCGTACTCGGAGACCAGGTGTGCGTTGGACTCGTACCACTGCGGGCGCTCCCATCCTCCCGCCTGGAAGTAGACGGCTCCCAGCTCCTGGGTTCGGGAGTGGAACGGAGCCAGCCGCAGACCCCGTTCGGACTCCCACTGCTCGCGGGGATGGACGATCCCGTATGTCTTGTTGAAGTGCTCGGAGCACCGGGCCCGCACATGATGAACGGTGCGGGCGAAGTCATAGAGGCGGGCGATGTCGGAGGAGTGGGGGTCCAGCTCCGGATAGCCCTCGGTCATCCACTGTGCCATGAGCCGTCCCACCCCGGGGCCTTCCTTGATCCACACCGCCGCCGCCGACCACAGCCCCTTCACCTCCGGGGTCTCACCCAGGAGAGGCATCCCGTCCGGGGTGAGCGAGAGGAGGCCATTGATGGCGTACTTGATCTCGGCTCCCTCCAGGATCTCGGGCATGAGCTCCAGAGCGTCCTCCAGCTGGGGATCGAAGTCGTCGGCGGTGAAGGGCATCTCCGTGGGTGACAGGCGGGCCTCGTCCAGGGAGGGGATCTCGTGGGGGTAGTGGAAGATGGGCCGGTGGGCATAGGACCCCACCTCCATCGACCCGGCCGTCTGTCGCTCGTACATGAAGGTGTCCATGTCCCGAACGATGGGATAGCCGATCTCGTTGCCCGTCTCTGCCAGCACGGGAATGGGTCCCACGTCGATCATCTGATGCACGGCGGGGGTGGGCGGGATGGTGGCACCCGCCATTCCGGCGATTCGGGGGGACCAGACCCCGCATGCCACCACCACGTAGTCCGCCTGGATGCGGCCGCGGTCGGTGACGACGGCCCGCACCCGACCATGCTCCACCTCGATGTCGGAGAGCTCGGTGTTGGGGAAAGTCGACAGCGCACCCGCTTCCTGGGCCCGCTCCCGGAGGATCGTCCCCGCCCGCAGGGAGTCGACCACCGACACCGACGGCGTGTAGAAGCCTCCCAGGATGATCGACTCATCGACGAAGGGGACCATCTCCCTCACCTGGGCGGGAGACAGCATCTCCGCCTCGATCCCCCAGGCGGTCGCCGAGCTCATCCGCCGACGGAGCTCCTCCATGCGCTCGGGCGTGCGAGCTACCTCGATACCCCCGCAGGTGGTGTTCACGCCCATCTCGTCGTACTGACGCTGTGAGTCGAGCGTCAGGGCGGCCAGTTCCTTGCCGTGGTCCACCGGGAAGATGAAGTTGGAGGCATGGCCGGTGGAGCCGCCCGGATTGGGCAACGGGCCCTTGTCGATCTGGACGATGTCCCGCCAGCCCGCGTCCGCCAGGTGCGCGACGATGCTGTTGCCGACGATCCCGGCTCCTATTACGACGACGTGGGCAGTGGATGGCAGCTCAGTCACTTCGAACCCTCCTGGGTCTCCGGTGCCACGATACGGAACGATGCTACAAAGCGGCACGCAGCCTACCCCGGTGAGCCGCTCCCGTCCATCGAGCAAAGTCCCGGGAATCAACGCTGGACATTCCTGTTGCCGGCTAATAGTGTTCCGTTATCCGACATCGTTCCGTATCGTGGAACCTCCTCCCACAAGGAGAAGCGACGCTATGAGCGAAGAAGAGATCGACCTCTCCGCCCTCGCCGACGACGAGCTCGTCCTCCAGATGCACGACGACCTCTACGACGGGCTGGCGGAGGAGATCGTGGAAGGCACCCAGATCCTCCTGGGACGGGGCTGGTCGGCCAGCCGCGTCCTGGAGGAGGCGCTGGTCGAGGGGATGCGGATCGTCGGCGTCGATTTCCGGGACGGGATCCTCTTCGTACCCGAGGTGCTGCTGGCCGCCAACGCCATGAAGTCGGGCATGGCGGTGCTGCGGCCCCTGCTGGCCGAGACCGGAGCCCAGACGATCGGGAAGGTCGTGATAGGTACCGTCAAGGGCGACATCCACGACATCGGCAAGAACCTGGTGGGGATGATGCTGGAAGGCGCCGGTTTCGAGGTGATCGACCTGGGGATCAACACCGCCGTCGAGGAGTACATCCAGGCGCTGGACGAGCATCGTCCCGACGTCCTGGGTATGTCCGCCCTCCTCACCACCACGATGCCCTACATGAAGACCGTGATCGACACCATGGTCGAGAAGGGCATCCGGGACGACTTCATCGTCCTGGTGGGAGGTGCGCCGCTGAATGAGGACTTCGGGATCGCGGTCGGCGCCGACGCCTACTGCCGGGACGCGGCGGTGGCGGCCGAGACCGCCAAGAGCCTGATCGGAGCGCGCCGCGGTGCCGCCTGAGCGTCCCCGCATCCTCGTGATCGGATGCGGGGCCATCGCCCGCGAGCTCCTGGACGTCGTGGCCGCCAACGGGCTCACCAACGTGACCGTCACCTGCCTCCCGGCCCGGTATCACAACACGCCTGATTCCATCCCCGACGCGGTCGAGCAACGCATCCGGTCCAATGCCGGGCTCTATGACCGCATCTTCGTGGCGTACGCCGACTGTGGAACGGGCGGCACCCTGGAC
>JBKHJQ010000211.1:0-5086 GCA_046538055.1 Actinomycetota bacterium | reverse complement strand
GATCCAGACTGGGCGCCCATTCGATCCGGTCGCCGTAGACGACCACCACCCGTCGGAACTCGGGGAACCCTCCTGCTTCCTCCGACTGGAGGTAGATGGGCTGAACGTAGACGATCGACTCCTCGATCGGCACGACCAGGATGTCACCCCGGATCACCTGGGACCCTTGCTGGCTCCAGAGCGTGAACTGCTCGGCGATCTCGTCGTTCTGCTGGATCCGGTCGCCGATCTGCCCGGTGCCCCCCACCAGCTGACCCTGGGGCATCCGGAAGTCGATCAGCCGGCTGGGATCGCCGGGGGTAGGAGCGTCGGCCACCAGGAAGGAGGACATGTTGGGCCTCTCCCGGGGGTTGAAGGGCTGCACCAGCAGATAGGACAGCCTTTCCTCGCCCGGAAGCCGGGTCAGCAGGTAGTAGGGGAGGATCAGGCGCAGGTGCTCGATCTGGCCCCCCACCTGTTGGCTGTCACCGATCAGGAGCTCGGCGCCCGGGAACAGCCCCCGGCGGATGCTGGCGGGATCGGCGGGGATGGACCAGGCATCGTTGCGTGTGAAGAACTCGGCGGGATCGTCGACGTGGTAGTCCAGGTACAGCTCTCCCTGCACCCGGAACAGGTCCTGGGGGTAGCGCAGGTGGGACTGAATGGACTCCGGCATCTCCGACCCGTCCCGGAACAGCGCCGGGTAGGTCTCCCGCCAGGCCTGCACCACCGGGTCCGTTTCGTCCATCACGTAGAAGTCGACCGTCCCGTCGTAGGCGTCGATGGTCGCCTTCACCGAGTTGGTCAGGTAGTTGGTGCCGACGTCCAGGTCCGCCCCCCGCGGCAGGCGGCGCATGTCGGTGGCGGTGATCGGCTTGGAATAGGGGAAGGAGTCACTGCTGGTGTACAGGTCGAGGACCCACACGACCCGGCCCTCTGTCACCACCGGATAGGGATCCGAGTCGACCTCCAGGAAGGGAGCCAGGTCGGAGACGATGGACTGCACGTTGCGCTGGACGAGGACCCGGCTGTCGGGGCGGATCTGGCCGGAGATGAGGAGGTTGAGGTCCCGGTAGCGGAAGGCGAAGGCGACCCGCCGCCAGATGCTTCCCACGTCCACACCGGCCTCGCCGTCGTACTCATTGGTGAGTATCCGCTCCCCTTCCACCGGCATGTCCACCTCTTGCGGCCCCGTGCCGGTTTTCACGTACACCGGGTCACCCGGCTCGTATGTCTCCCCGAAATAGACCCGGGGCTGGTCCAGCGTGAGGGAATCGGCGGTGGATCGAGGCGGCAGGTCGGAGAGGAGGAAGGCGGGCTGGCCGTCCTCTTCGACCGCGTTGGCCTGGCTGACCACCGCTCCGATCCCGTGCGTGTAGAAGAGGCGGCGGTTCTGCCAGTTGTCGCCCACGTTGGCGGTAACGGCATCCTCGTCCAGTTCCCGCACGGCCACCATCGTCTGGGTGGGATCCCCCTCCAGGGCATAGCGGTCGGTGTCGACGACCTGCAGCCCGTAGTAGGGGCGGATCTCCTGGAGGTTCTGATAGGTGCGGGGAAGCACCGCCGCGTCCCACAGGCGCAGGTTGTCCACCGTCAGTCGGTTGGCCTCGATGTCCTCGGGCTGGAGATCCCGCTCGGCGGGGAAGTCGCGGATCTCCACGTCGTCCATGTCGTAGGCGGCCCGCGTGAACTCGATGTTGTGGGAGATGTAGGGCGACTCGCGGGTGAGCTGCTGGGGCTGCACCTGGAACCGGTCGATGAGCGCCGGATACACCAGAAGTGCCGCCAGGGACACGAGGATCCATCCGGCCACCGCCATGAGCGATAGGAGCCAGCCCCGTCGCCAGATGTTGACGACGAAGGCGACCGCCGCCACCAGGGCGATGGCCATCAGCAGGCGCAGGGCCGGGAGGCGGGCGGCCACGTCGGTGTACCCGGGGCCGAAGAACTGGTCCTGGCGGTCCGAGTAGAGGAGGGCGAGCGAATCCATGCGGTAGATCGCCGCCCGCACCAGGGCCATCAGGGCCAGCAGGATGGAGACGTGGGCCTTGGCTGCCGTCGTGAAGGTGGGCATGGAGCCCCGCCGGATCCGGATGCCCCCGTTGAGATAGTGGGCGATGGCGCTCAGGACGGCGGCGGTGGCCAACAGGTTGAAGAGCCACCGCAGACCCGTGTCGAACAGGGGGAACTGGAACACGAAGAAGCCGACCTCCATCGAGAAGACGGGGTCGTCCAGGTCGAAGTCCTGGCGAGCCAGGAACAAGAAGACGTCGTCTCGCCACGCCGACACACCCGCCCCCACGAACAGCCCCAACGCACCCGCCGCCAGGAGGCGCAGGCGGCCCATCCTGCCCTCCGTCCAGTAGCGGAACCGGGCCACCAGCTCCTCTTCCTCTGACAGGTCGGTGGGGAAGAACCGTGGGCCGAAGCGATCCGCCAGGTAGAGGTTTCCCCAGAACACCAGGAAGGACGCCACCGTTCCCAGCGCCCCCAGCCCCAGGCCGACCGACCAGCGCTTGGTCCACACGGAGGGGAATCCCATCGAGTCGAACCACAGATAGTCGGTCCAGAGGGTCCCCAGGGCGGTGAGAGCTAGGTAGACGGCCAGCCCGATTCCGACCAGGTACAGCAACCCGCGTCGGCGTTCGCCGGAACGGCGAGCGGGCGGCGGGGTTCTGGAGAACATCGGAGCGATTGTAAGGAGTCGGAAGCGAGAAACCGGAAAGCCCGGGAGCTCCCGGGAGGAAAGAACCAGGGCGCAGGCCGTCCGGCGCCGCTCAGGTCAGGCCGGGACGATGGTGCACTGGCAGTCCCGATGGGCGGGCGGGACTGTCTCCTGTGACTCGGCCGCCTTCTGGCAGGTGGAGCACATCCTCCCATAAGCGGTCCAGTGCCAGCTGCGTCCTCGACTCTCCAGCGCCTGGCGGAGGGCAGAGTGATACGCCAGGAGTGCGACGTCTCGCACCCGCCTCTCCGCCTCATCCGTGCGCCATCCCCGGAAGACCCGGGAGACGGCTGACTGACGCTCCCGTGCCCCGTCGCCCGCATCCTCCAGAGCCCCTTCCAGCGCTTCGACCAGCGCTTGGCCGGCATCATCGACATCGGGAGAGGCAGGTTGGAGCGATCCCAGACCGGTGATGCCCAGCTCGATGGCTGCCTCCAGCCCCGCCTGGCTGGCCTGATCGACCAGCGTGTCCAGGTCCTCCCGGAAGGCTTCATCCAGGGCATCCGGATCGGGGGACCAGTCGCCCCCGTGGATTCGGAGGTGCTCCAGCGCCTCGTTCTGAGCGTCGGCCAGGCTCCGCTTGACGGAACGAAGGGCGGCGTTGGTGATAGGGAGGAGGATCCGCTCCCGGATCTCGAAAGGGTCGGCCCCTTCGGACAGCCACTCCCCGGACACAGCCGTCTCCTGGGGGGGCGGTCCTTCGGCTTGGCGATCGGGGCCGGGCTGCTCCTCGCCGGGAGGGCCAGCCTCCGGGCCGGAGGAGGGCTGGCGCAACCTCCGGAACAACTCGGCGACGTCGTCCCCCTCCTCCCCGGTGTCTTCTCCCTCCTCCCCGGTGTCGTAGTCGACCTCGTCGACCCGGGGCGCCGCCGCCTCTCCGCCGGCGGCCTCCGCCGGCCGGGAGTCCCGTTCCTCTTCGGTTCCTGGCTCAGGGGATCCCTCGTCACCGGGTTGCTGCTCCGCCGGGGCCGGCTCCTCACCGGCGACCGGTTCGGGTTCGGCGTCCGGGGGTGCGGATAGGACCGTTTTCTCTCTCCGGTGGAGCCGTGCCACCTCCTCCGCCATCCTCTCGCCGCTGGCGGTCTCCTCCTCGTCGACGTCCCCGGGGCTGTCCGGGCCTGGGTCGGGACCGTCCTCCTCCTCACCGGCGGGCTCGTGGGTGTCGCCGGGACGGATCACCCGCACGGTGCCTCCCTCCTCCCAGTCCTTGACCTCTGTTCCCTCCTCCCCGGCGACGACCATGCGGCTGGGCAGCTCGGGCGGCTCGGTTAGACCCACTCCCTGACGGCGCTCCTCCAGCTCCCCCTCCACCGAGGCCAGCGCCGCCCGCACCGACTCCAGCTCCTCCATCAGCTCGTGGCGTCGCTCCTCCAGGGCGCGGGCCCGCTCCTGAGCCGTCTCGGCCTGACGATGGGCGTCGGAGATGATGTCGTCGTGCTCCACCCGGGCCTGGGCGACCATCCGCTCCGCCTCCATCTTGGCGGCCCGCAGAACCTCCTCTGCCTCCCTACGTGCCGCCGAGGTGAGGCGATGGGCCTCCCGCTCCGCCCCTCCCCGGATGGCGAGGGCCGACCGCTCGGTTTCGACCCGCTGGCGCTCCACCTCCGCCTGCACCTCGTCGAGGAGCTGGGTTCCGGTGGTCCATGCATCCGAGCGCAGGGCCTCGGCGTCGGCCCGAGCTTCCCTCCTCATCGATTCCACCTCGGCAACCGCCTCCGATCGCCACCGCGTGGCGTCGGCCGACGCCCGATCCCGCATCGCCTCGGCCGCCGTTCGGGCCGCCTCCAGGACGGCGGTGACCTCGCGGCCGACGCTTTCGAACTCTTCTTTCAGGTCTCGGTCGGCGAACTCCCCCAGCCTGTCCCTGAGCCGGTCCCGCTCCGCCGCCAGTTCCTCCAGCGCTGCGGCGAGCCGGTCCAGGTAGGAGGCCACCTCTTCCTGCTCGAACCCCCGGAAGACAACCCGGAAGGCGGCGCGCCGGATCTCGTCGGGGGTGGGATGATCGGCCATGGGGTCCCCCAAGATACAGGCCGCAGCCTCCCAATCCCGACGTTTGGGCTACCCGGACTCCAACTCGGAGAGGAAATCCAGGGCTTCCTCCACGGTGGCCACCGGCACCAGTTCCAGATCCCGGGCGGGAGCCGTCAGCGCCGCTTCGTAGTTGCCTTCCGGGACCAGCATGAACTCCGCCCCTGCTGCCTCCGCCGCCACCACCTTCTGACGCACCGCCCCGATGCTCCCCACGTTTCCGTCGGCGTCGATCGTCCCGGTGCCCGCCACCACCCGGCCATGGGAGAGGCTTCCGGGAGTGAGCGACTCGATGATCGCCAGGGTGTACATCAGCCCGGCGGAGGGCCCGCCTACCACCCCCGACTCCACATC
>JBKHJQ010000006.1:0-19895 GCA_046538055.1 Actinomycetota bacterium | reverse complement strand
GGTCCAACCTGCTGGTGGCCGACTCCGGGTTCCGGGGGCTGGTGATCCGCCTGGGGGCTTCCTTCTCCTCCTGGTCGATGGACAGGGATGGATATGTGGAGGCGGGTGGCGCCCTCTCCCTCCCCCGCCTGGCGCGTGCCGTCGCCAAGGGGGGGAGAGGGGGCCTCGAGTGGGGGGTGGGCATTCCCGGCACGGTGGGGGGCGCCGTTCGCCAGAACGCCGGCTGCTTCGGTCGGGAGGTGGTGGACGTCATCGTGGACGCAGAGGTCTGCTCCCTTCGGGACGGACGCACGGAGAGGAGGACGGCGACCCAGCTCAACCTGTCCTACCGTCGCTCGGCCATCCACCCGACCGATGTGGTGATCTCGGCCCGGTTCGCCACCCGGCCCGTCGATCCCCAGGTGGCCGCCGACGAGATGAAGGAGGTGACGCGCTGGCGCCGTGAGCACCAGCCGGGCGGCACACTCAACGCCGGATCCGTGTTCAAGAATCCCCCGGATGGGGCGGCGGGGGCGATCATCGACTCCCTGGGGCTGAAGGGCTTCCAGGTGGGGCCGGTGCGGGTGTCACCCCGCCACGCCAACTTCATAGAGGCGGAGGCGGGCGCCTCGGCGGCGGCGGTGAGGGAGCTGATCGAGGCTGTGCAGCGGCGGGTGCTCGACGAGACTGGACGGCTGCTCGAGCCCGAGATCCAGTTCGTCGGATTCGAGGAGGACGACTAGATGGATCGTCGGCTCATGGAACGCCGCCGCCGGGTGGCCGAGGAGCGGGCCCGCTCCAATCTGGGAAGGCTGGTGAGGATCCTGGCCATCCTGGGGCTGGTGGCGGTGGCGCTCTGGTTCGCCCAGTCGCCCTTCCTCTCCGTCGGCTCCATAACCGTCCGGGGCGCCGACCGGGTCGACGTCCTCTCGGTGCTCGACGCCCACGGAGTGGTGGAGGGCCGGCCCCTCCTGCTCCTGGACGTGGGAGGAGCCGAGCAGTCCCTCCGGGAGGATCCCTGGGTGGAGGCCGCCTCCGTGGCGCGGCAATGGCCCACCGGGGTGGTGGTGGAACTGGAGGAGCGGACGCCGGCGGCGCGGGCGGTGTTGGGGGACGGTGCCTGGCTGGTGGCCGGCGACGGCGTGCTCCTGCAACCGGCGGCGGACGCCACGGCACTTCCCACCGTTCAGATGCCGGACCTGGATCCGGATGGGGCGGGAGACGACCTGGACCTGCAGGGCGCCGTGGAGTACCTGGCGTCCCTGCCGCAGGACTATCGGGAAGGGGCGGTCGTGCGCAAGGGGGAGGAGGGCCTGGAAGCCACGGTGGCGGGCTTCGCGGTCCGGCTGGGCGGTCCGTTCGACTCGGCGGAGAAGGCGAGTGTGACGGCGGCGCTCCTGGACGCCGGCGTGGAGGAGGGAGCCATACTCACGGTCGTCGCCCCTGCCTCCCCGGCCGTGCTTCCGGCGGATGCCACCACCCCCCCGTCCACAGACACCACAGCCCCCTGAGCAGGTGCCCCTGCCTCTCCGCCCGGGGAACGGGTCCGAATGCAGGCAAAAGCCAACATTCAACCTCTACTTGAGGCTGAAACTTATGGGGTTTACGAATCTCTCAACCTCGTGTAAAGGTTCAGGTATACAGTTCGTTCTTGGAGGTTTCACATGAGCACTCGCGCCGGATCTACGGGCAGTTATCTGGCCGTTATCAAGGTGGTGGGAGTGGGCGGGGGCGGCGTCAACGCAGTCAACCGGATGGTGGACGCGGGCGTGCGCGGGGTGGAGTTCATCGCCCTCAACACCGACGCCCAGGCCCTGCTGATGTCGGATGCCGACGTCAAGCTCGACCTGGGCCGGGACGTGACACGGGGTCTGGGGGCGGGGGCCAACCCGGAGGTGGGCAGGGCCGCTGCCGAAGCCCACCGGGAGGAGCTGGAGGAGGTGCTGAAGGGCTCCGACATGGTCTTCATCACCGCCGGCGAGGGAGGCGGCACCGGCACCGGAGGAGCTCCGATCGTGGCGGAGGTGGCTCGCAGCCTGGGAGCGCTGACGGTGGGAGTGGTGACCCGCCCCTTCGGTTTCGAGGGCCGGCGCCGGGCGGTACACGCCGAGGAGGGCATCCAGTCGCTGCGGGAGGCGGTGGACACGCTCATCGTCATCCCCAACGATCGCCTCCTGGACGTGGGCGATCCCGACGCCCCCATCACCGAGACCTTCCGCCTGGCGGACGAGATCCTCATGAACGGTGTGGCGGGAATCACCGACCTCATCACCACCCCCGGGCTCATCAACGTGGACTTCGCGGACGTGAAGACGGTGATGGCGGATGCCGGCAGCGCCGTGATGGGAATCGGACGGGCCTCGGGTGAGAACCGCTCCACCCAGGCGGCACAGCGGGCCATCTCCAGCCCGATGCTGGAGGCCAACATGGAAGGGGCGCGGGGCGTGCTCCTCTCGATCGCCGGGCCGTCGTCCATGAGTCTGCATGAGGCGACCTCGGCCGCGCAGGTGGTGGCCGACCACGCCGACAGCGAAGCCGAGATCATCTTTGGAGCCCTCATCGACGACGACCTGGCAGAGGAGATGAAGGTGACCGTGATCGCGGCCGGGTTCGAGCGGGGGCGGTCCCGCCGGCCCGGCGCCGGAAGGGAGGCGGACCGGCCCGCCCCTCCCGGGCCGGAGCCCGACAGATCCTCGGACGACGATCTCGACATCCCCACGTTCGTTCAGGGATGACCGACCGGGGGGTGGCCTTCACCGCTCCCGGGGACGGCGACATGCGGGCCGATCTCGCCAACCGGCGCCGGATCTCCCAACGCCTCGGCATCAGCCCGGAGTGGGCGGTCGTCCATCAGGTCCACGGGACGCGGGTTGTCCATGTGCGGGAGCCGGGCCTGGCCGGTGAGGGCGACGCCATCGTCACCGACCGACCCGGGCTGCCCGCGGCCGTCTTCACCGCCGACTGCCTGGGCGTGGTGCTGCACGCCGCCGGGGCCGTGGCCGTGGCCCATGCCGGATGGAGGGGACTGGCCGAAGGGGTGCTGGAGGCAACGGTGGCGGCGTTGACACAGGTTTCGGCCAGGCCGGACACTGCCCACCTGGGACCGGCGATCGGCCCGTGCTGCTTCGAAGTGGGCGAGGAGGTTGCGTCCCGGTTCCCCGACGATGTGGCCACCACGACGTGGGGATCTCCCGCGGTCGACCTGGCCGGGGCGGCCCGGAGGCGCCTCGGGGACCTGGCAACCACCACCGACGGGAGGTGCACCGCCTGCGGCGGAGGGCCCAGTCACCGCCGGGACGCCACGACCGATCGGATGGCGGCCATCGGGTGGGTGCCGTGAGCCTGGAGTCGGTCGGCAAGCGCGTCGAGGAGGCCTGCCTGCGGGCAGGACGGGACCCCGGGGAGGTGACCATCGTGGCCGTGAGCAAGGGCCGGGCGCCGGAGGAGATCCTTGGTCTCTATGAGCTCGGCCACCGGGATTTCGGGGAGAACCGGGCCGACGAGATGGACGAGAAGGCGTCCCGGCTGCCGGCCGACATCCGCTGGCACTTCGTGGGCCACCTCCAGTCCAACAAGGCCCGTGTCGTGAGGCCCACGGCATCGTTCCTCCATTCCCTCGACCGCATGTCCCTGGCCAAGGCATGGCTGAAGGGGCCCGGCGACCCGCCTCCCGCCTACCTGCAGGTCAACATCGGTCGTGAGCCGCAGAAGTTCGGGGTCGAGCCGGAGGAGGCGCCGAAGGCGGCAGTCCAGTTCGCGGACCTGGGCATAGCGCTCGTGGGCGTGATGGCTATCCTGCCCATCGTCGAGGAGCCGGAAGATGCTCGGCCCTACTTCCGGGAATTGAGAGAGGTCGGCCGGAGGACCCAAGAGGCAGTTCCCGGCGCGAGAGGGCTCTCGATGGGCATGACGGACGACTTCGAAGTAGCGGTGGAGGAAGGTGCCACCGTTATCCGTGTTGGACGGGCTATCTTTGACGAGAATCAGACCACTCCCCGATAGAGGAATCAATGTCGTCTCTGCTTTCCAAGGCGCTCGTATACCTCGGACTGGTCGACGAGGACCAGGCCGCCTACGAGGCCGAGCCACAGGAGCACCACACCCGTCCGGCGTCCCGACCCGAGCCGGTCTACGAGGAGCATCGGCCGCGGCAGCCGGCGCGGATCGAGGGAGTGAGCAGGGTGGAGGGGCGAAGAGTCGACCCTCCCACCCGACCGGCCATGTCCGATCATGGTGTCCGGCCGGTCCGCCCGGTGGAGGTCCAGTCGGACGTGCTGGTGGTGGAGGAGTTCGGGGACGCCAAGATCCTGGCCGACCGGGTGCGTGACAAGGTCCCGGTGGTGCTCGACCTGCGCCGGGCGGCCCCGGCTCTGGTGCGAAGGGTGGTGGATTTCTCCAGCGGGCTCATATACGCCCTGGACGGCACGATGAGGAAGGTGGGGGAGGGCCTGGTCCTGGTCCTGCCTCCCCGGGTCACGCTGTCGCGGGACGAGAAACGGCGTCTGGCCGGCCTGGGCGTTTACCAGGTGAATGACGTCGACTGATCGTGCTACAGATCATCTGCACGGCACTCAGTCTCTACTGGTTCGCCGTCCTGATATGGGTCATTCTGAGCTGGGTACGGGTGCCGTCCACCCACCCCCTGGGGCGGGTCACCGTACTGCTGGATCGCATCATCTATCCCGTCATCCTCCCCATACGCCGGGTCGTCCCCCCCCTCCGGATCGGCGCCGGTGCCCTCGACCTGTCGCCCATCGTCCTGCTACTGGGAATCTCACTGCTGCAGAGGTTCGTGTGCTGATGCTTGGGAAGGGCACCCACTACCCGTATTCTCGAACCTCACTCCACTACATTTGCGTCTGTCGTCCCCAGGGAGAAGTGTCTGCATGCCTCTGACGCCAATCGATATCCAGCAGAAGACCTTCGGCCCCGAGCTCCGGGGATACAACATGGACGAGGTGGACGACTTCCTCGACGAGGTGGTGGCCACACTCAAGGACTACGACCAGAGGATCCGCGACGCCCAGGACCGCATCCGTGCGCTGGAGGCGGAGGTGACCACGCGGGGAGAGGATGAGACAGCCATCTCCCGGGCGCTGGTGGCCGCCCAGAAGCAGGCGGATGCCGTGCTGGAGGAGGCCCGCCAGGAAGCGGAGCGGATACGCTCCGACGCCTTCGACGAGGCGGATCGCCTGCGGGCCGATCGGGACGCGGAGCGCATGACCCTCACCCAGGAGATCGCCCGCATGCGGGCGACGGTGGCGGACCTGAAGCGGCGGGTGGTGGATCTGGCCACCTCGGCGGGCGAGGACCTGGACGCCATGGACGCGGCCATCGCCGCTGCCTCCGAGGAGGTGTCAGGTCCCGACATCGCCGGGGAGCACGAGCAGGTCGTGGAGGGGGACGTGGCCGATGGGGGCGATCCCTGGTACGAACCCGACGAAGAAGGGGGTGCCGGCCGGTCCGACTGGGAGGTGCCGGCCGGTCCGGACATCTATCGGCCGGGGGAGGACGAGTCCGGCCCTGAGGAGCTGCCGGGGGAGCACGCCTACGGCGACGACTACGTCCCCTTCGACGAGGACCGGGACACCGACGAGGGACACCACGCCGAGGGCGAGGACACCGAGGAGCTGGGGGATCTGGCCGACGAGTTGGCCGGTGAGGCGGAGGGGGCGCCCTCCGACGACACACAGGAGCCTGCCCCCCCTCCCAGCCGGCGCCCCTGGGAGCGAGGCTCGGTGTGAGTCGAGCCGGCGGTCAGACCTTCTCCACCGTCACCGTCAGCTCGGAGCCGTCCACCTCGCTCCGAACCCCCTCCAGGCCGTAGGCCCTCTCCATCTCCTCGGCCAGCGTCTCGGTGGAGATGTAGGCGCTGTGGTCCTCCACCGCCGCCGCCAGGCGGGCGTTGTCGGTGGTCCAGCGCAGCCTGATGCGATCGGCCACATCCAGGCCGGTTTGCCGGCGCACCTGCTGCACGCGGCTCACCACCTCCCGGGCCAGCCCCTCCGCCACCAGGGCTTCGTCCAGGCGCGTGTCGAGAGCCACCGCCAGGCCGCCATCGGTCTCCACCACGGTCCCCTCCCGGGGGGAGCGGGTGATGACCACGTCCTCAGACGATATGGGGTGACCGGCTAGCTCCAGCGTCTCACCCTCCACCAGCCGGCCCACCTCCTGGCTGGAGAGCGACTCGATGGCCCGAGCGCACTCCTTCACATCGCCTCCCAGGCGGGGTCCCAGCCGGCGGAAGTCCGCCTTGGCGGAGAGGTCGACCAGTCCCCCGTCGTCGCTGGACACGTCCACCTCCTTCACGTTCAGCTCGTGGGAGATGAGGTCGGCGTGGCTCTGCACCGCCGAGGCCACATCGGGATCGTGGGTTATCACCGTCACGCGGGGGAGCGGCTGGCGCACCTTCATCCCGTGGCGCTTGCGGAGAGAATGCCCCGCCGACACCACCCTTCGCACGAAGGCGATACGCCGCTCCAGGTCCGTGTCGATCAGCTCGGGATCCGCCAGCGGGAAGGCCGCCAGGTGGACCGAATCGGGCCCCTCCCCCCCGGGGGCGACGACCAGGTCCTGGTGGATCCGCTCGGTCACGAAGGGGAGGACGGGGGCGAGGACGCGGATGAAGGTCGTCAGGACCTCGTACAGGGTGGCGAAAGCCGCCAGCTTGTCGCGATCGTTCTCTCCTCTCGCCGCCCAGAAGCGCCGTCGGGAGCGGCGCACATACCAGTTGGTGAGGTCGTCGATGAAGCCCAGCGTGGGGGATATGACGTTGTACAGGTGATAGCCCTCCATCTGAGCGTTCACCTCGTCGATGAGGGACTGCAGCACCGAGAGGATCCAGCGGTCTATCTCGGGCCTCTCCCGGGGGGGAGGAGCCGCCTTCAGGTCTGCCAGGGTCAGCTCGTCGGCCACCGCATAGGTCGTGAAGAACGAGTGGGTGTTCCACAGGGGGAGCAGCACCGTCCGCACCACCTGGCGCACTCCGCCGGGGGAGAAGCGGATGGCCTCCGCCCGCAGGAGGGGCGAGTCCAGCAGGTACGCCCGCACGGCGTCGGCCCCGAACGTGTCGAACAGCTCCTGGGGATCGGGGTAGTTGCGCAGCCGCTTCGACATCGGCCGCCCGTCCTCGGCCAGTATCCACCCCGAGACGACGCAGTTGCGGAAGGCGGGGGCGTCGAAGAGGGCGGTGGCGAGCACGTGGAGGGTGTAGAACCAGCCCCGGGTCTGATCGAGGCCCTCGGAGATGAAGCGGGCGGGGAAGGCGGCCTCGAAGCGGTCCTTGTTCTCGAAGGGGTAGTGGATCTGCCCGTAGGGCATGGAGCCGGCGTCGAACCACACGTCCAGGACCTCCGGCACCCGCCGGGCCGTCCCTCCGCACTTCCCGCAGGGGATCGTGATCGGATCCACCACGTGCTTGTGGAGGTCGTCGGGCCTCACGCCGGAGAGCTCCTCCAGCTCGTCGATCGAGCCCACGCACACCTGATGGCCGCACTCGGCGCACTCCCAAACCGGGATGCAGGAGCCCCAGTAGCGGTTCCGGCTGATCGCCCAGTCGCGTGCCCCCTTCAGCCAGTTCCCGAACCGGCGCTCCCCGATGGCGGCCGGCACCCAGTTGATCTCGTCGTTCAGCTCCACCAGGCGGTCCCGGAAGCGGCTGACCGAGACGAACCAGGAAGGGATGGCCTTGTAGATGAGGGGCGTTCCCGTCCGGTCGCAGAACGGGTAGGAGTGGCGGATGGTGGACTCGGCGAACAGGGCCCCGTCCTCGCGGAGCATCCGGATGAGGGCGGCGTCCGCCTCCTTCACGTTGACCCCGGCGACATCGGGGACTTCCCCGGTGAAACGGCCTTCGGCGTCCACCGGGTCGACCAGGAGATCGATCCCCGCCTCCTGGAAGGCAGCCAGGTCCACCTCCCCGTAGGCGGGCGCCATGTGCACCAGTCCCGTGCCCTCCTCGGTGGTCACGTCGGGGGAGGCGATGACGCGAAATGCCCCGTCGTCGGCCAGGTCCTGGAAGTACGGGAAGGGCGGGCGGTAGCGGGTGCCCAGGAGGTCCGAGCCCTTGGCCCTCGCCACCACCTCGCCTGCGTCTCCCACGACCGGCTCGACCAGGTCGGCGGCCACCCACAGGGACTCGTCCCCGCGGCGGATCCGGGCGTAGTCGAGGTCGGCTCCCACTGCCACACCCAGGTTCCCGGGAAGGGTCCAGGGGGTGGTGGTCCACACCAGGAGGGAGTCGCCTTCTCGGGCCGGGCCCGGGCCCTCGAGGACGGTGAGGCGGACCGTGATGGAGGGATCCTCCACCTCCCGGTAGTCCTGGTTCGCTTCGAAGTTGGAGAGGGGTGTGGTGGCGCCCCACGAGTAGGGGACGACCTTCATGTCCCGGTACACCAGGCCCTCGTCCCACAGACGGCGGAAGACCCACCAGACCGATTCCATGAACGTGACGTCCATGGTCTTGTAGTCGTCCTCCATGTCCACCCACCGTCCCAGCCGGCGGACGATGTAGTTCCATTCCTCGGCGGTGTCCTCCACCAGCGCCCGGCAGGCATCGTTGAAGCGGTCCACGCCCAGTTCCTCGATCTCGGCGGGCCGGGTGATGCCGAGCTGCTTTTGCACTTCCATCTCCACCGGCAGGCCGTGGGTGTCCCATCCGAACCTCCGCTCCACACGGTGGCCGCGCATCGTCCAGTAGCGGGGGACGACGTCCTTCACCGTTCCCGCCAGCAGATGGCCGTAGTGGGGGCTTCCGTTGGCGTAGGGGGGGCCGTCGTAGAAGATGTACTCCTGGTCCACCGGCCTCTCCTCCACGCTCCGGCGGAACGCGTCGACGGAGTCCCAGTGCACCAGGATGTCCTGTTCCAGGTCGGGAAAGTCGACCTCTGAGGGGATCTTCTCGAAGTCTGATCGGCTCACGGGACCGATGGTATTACTCCGTGGCGGTCCTCCAATCCTGCCCCGAGGGGTGTCGAACTCGTCCCGCCCGGGAATGGGATCACATCCCGGGGCGTTTGCTATCGTCCTCGCGCCCTGAATGGAGGTTGGATGGCCCGCAAGCTGGCTAAGTCGACGGTTGACAAGTACCGCAAGCGGCTGGAGGAGGAGCGCGGCCGCCTGGAGGAGCTGATCGAGGAGGCCCGCCAGGAGCTGGAGGAGGCCCGCCAGACGGAGTCCTCCGCCGAGCGCAGCCCCGATCCCGGCAACGCCGAGGCAGGGTCGATGAAGTCCGAGTACGAGGCCGCCCTGTCGATGCAGCAGAACGCCATCGACCTTCTCCATAAGGTGGAGCAGGCCCTGGAGCGCATCGAGCGGGGGGAGTACGGGCAATGCGAGTCGTGCGGCAACCCCATCCCCACCGCCCGGTTGGACGCCCTTCCGTACGCCATCCTCTGCGTGGACTGCGCCCGGCGGAGATGAGCTCTCCCCCGAGGAGGGCGACCCGCAACTACGGGCCGGCGCTCGCCACCGGGGCGGCGGTGGTCGTCCTGGACCTGCTCACCAAGCGGTGGGCCTCGTCCAGCCTCACCTCCCGGCCGACAGACGTCCTGGGGAGCTTCCTGCAGGTGCGATTCGTGGAGAACACGGGAGCCGCCTTCTCCATGTTCCAGGGAGCGGGCACCTTCTTCGGGATAGCGGCGGTGGTCGCCATCGGGGTGGTGCTGTGGTTCCTGCGCAGCGCCCGCAACGGCTGGGAGGTGGTGGGCCTGGGTCTGGTGATGGGAGGGGCAGCCGGCAACCTCATCGACCGGGTCGCCCGCGGGGAGGGTCTCCTGGACGGCGCGGTGATCGACTGGGTGAACCTATGGTTCATCCCCACCTTCAACATCGCAGACGCCTCCATCACCGTGGCGGTGGTGACACTGCTCGTCGGCTCATGGCTGAACGACTGACATTCGCCGTCCCCGAGCATCTGGAGGGAGAGCGGCTGGACCGGGCGGTGGCCGTCCTGGGAGAGATGTCGCGGGCCGCGGCCCGGCGCCTGGTGGAGGACGAGCAGGTGGAGGTGGACGGGAGGACGCTGCCTCCCCGGACCCGACTCACCGCCGGGCAGATCGTGTCCTTCCCGCCCGAGGAGGAGGCCGTCGAGCTGCGCCCCGAGCCGGTGGAGCTCGAGGTCGTTTCTGAGGATCACCACTTCCTGGTCGTGGAAAAGCCACCGGGCCTGGTGGTCCACCCCGGGGCCGGACAGCGGGAGGGAACCCTGGCCGCGGGGATCCTCCATCGCTACCCGAGGGTGGAAGGCGTCGGCCAGGAGGGCCGCTGGGGCCTGGTGCATCGCCTGGACCGCGACACGTCGGGCCTGATGGTGGTGGCACTGAGCGAGGAGGGCTACGGCAGCCTGAGGGGGCAGGTATCGGCCCGCACCATGGAGCGGGAGTACCTGGCCCTGGTGGATGGGATGTTCCCCGTGCCGACCGGTACCGTCGACGCCCCGGTCTCCCGCGATCCGGCCCGGCCCACACGCTTCCGGGTGGACCCTGCGGGAAGGCCCGCCCGCACCCACTACGCGCTGGAACGGGAGTACCCGGCGGCGGGTGTCAGCCTGATCAGGGCGCGCCTGGAGACGGGCCGCACGCATCAGATCCGCGTCCACCTGGGCGCCATCGACCACCCCCTGGCGGGGGACTCCCTCTACCGGCCCGGCCCCGATCGGGTGGAGGTCCCCCGCCTCTTCCTCCACGCCTGCCGTCTCGCCTTCGACCATCCCACCACCGGGGAGCGGCAGGAGTTCCAGAGCCCGTTGCCCGACGACCTGGCCGCCGCCCTGGAGCATCTCCCCTGATGGGGTGCCTGGCCGGGCGGTCTTCTCCTCGTCGCCGGCCTTTAGTACCGTCGCGGGGGTGCCGCCCGATCAGCCTGCCGAGTCGACCACCCGGGTCTGCTACCGCCACCCGGACCGGGAGACGCGCCTGTCCTGTTCCGACTGCGGTCGGCCCATCTGCGCGTCCTGTTCCATCGACGCGGCGGTGGGACAGAAGTGCCCCCAGTGCGTGGGAGCCCAGGGCCGCCAGCGCACCATCGAAGCCCGCGCCTCCCGGCGGGGTATAGCGACGGGAATCCCTCCCGTCACCAAGGTGATCCTGGCCGTCACCATCGGCATGTTCTTCCTGGGCGGCCCCATCGAGGAGCACCTCGTCCATCACAGCCGGCTGGTGGAGGAGGGGGAGTGGTGGAGGATCTTCAGCACCGCCCTCCTGCACGCGTCCCTCACTCACATCCTGTTCAACATGTGGGCCCTCTACGTCCTGGGACCGCAGATCGAACGGGGGGTGGGCACGGCTCCCTTCGTCGCCCTCTACCTCGCCCCGGCCGGCATGGGGGGCGTGGCGGCGCAGTTCTTCACCCCCGGGACGTTCGCAGCGGTGGGGGCGTCGGGGGCGATCTTCGGGCTCTTCGGGGTGTGGCTCAACCTGGCGGTTCGTCGCCGCAACACCACCTGGGGCCGGGCGCTGCTCAGCCAGCTCGGCTTCATCCTCCTCATCAACGCCGCTCTGCCCCTCATCTTCCCTGCCATCTCCTGGCAGGCTCATCTGGGGGGCTTCGTCACCGGATTCGTGATAGGCGAGATGTGGTCCCGGGTGCGGGGCGAGCAAGCGGAGCGGTACCGCGCAGCCGCGGCGGTGGCGGTGGCGGCGCTGGCGGCTCTCCTGGTCCTGATGGTGTGAGCCGGGCCACCCTCAGGGAGTGGCCCAGGGATCGTAGGAGCCGAAGTTCCATATGTTGCCCTCCGGGTCCAGGGCGGCGTAGTTGGCGCCCCCATAGTCCTGCTCCTCCGGCTCCATCACTATCTTCGCTCCCGCCGCCCGGGCCCGCTCGGCGTGTGCGAACGGATCGTCCACCGTGATGTAGACACCGGCGGTGGGCTTTCCCGTCTCCCGGGGGGTGGCCACCATCCGGCCGTAGCCGGATTCGGATCGACTCCCCAGCATCACCATCCCGTCGCCGAAGGTGAGCTGAGCATGGGACACGACCCCGTCTTCCTCGAACACGGCGTGGGGCTGGAAGCCGAAGGCCTCCACCAGGAAATCGATGGCCGCCGGGGCGTCGTGGTACTGGAACGTGGGTATGACGGCGTTTCGCATGTGACCTCCTTCTCACTCCCAAGGTAGGGACGGTCCGCCCCCGCGTCTTGGAAGAATCGGCATAGTGGCTGCGTCGGCTCAGGCAGGAGAGCGAAAAGCGGCGTAGTCGAGGGGTGACCGACCCGCCAGGCTGCTCACCTCGTTGGTGAAATGGGCCTGGTCGTAGTACCCCGTGGCGTGGGCCAGCTTCCCCAGATCCCCCCGTCGCGCCCCCTCCAGCATCCGGAGCGCGTGCTGGAAACGGACGATCCGCGCCAGGACCTTGGGGGGTACACCGAGCTGCCGGCGCATCCGCTGGCGGAGATGCCGGGGACTCCAGCCCACCTCCCGGGCGAGGTCGGCGACCGAGACCCTTCCGCCCCGGCCGCCGATCACATCCCAGGCCTCCACCACCTCGGGGGCAGGCTCCGGCCCGGACTCGATTCGGGTGGTGAGAAACTCCTCCAGCACGTCGAAGCGGGCCGGCCATCCATCCGTGTTCCCCAGACGCTCGATCAGGCGGCGGGCACCCGGGCCGAGCACGTCCTCCAGGGAGGCTACGCCTCCCGCCAGCTCCCCCAGGGCGCCCCCCGTGAGCCGGTACGCCCCTATGGGGGTCAGGTCGACCTGGAGACCGCAGAAGGCGTCCGCCTCCACCGATCCGGCCCCGTCCACGATGCCGGCCAGGAAGGCCGGGACCTCCTGGGGATCGCGCCCGGGAGAGTGGATCCGGTGCCGGCCCACCAGGGGGATCACCAAGGGGACCATGGAATTGGCGGGTGTGACGTGGACGCCCCCCGAGCGGGAGTGCTGGTCATATCCGGTGACGGCGGGCGCGAACGGGCGGACGGCGGCGCCGGTGGCTCGCCTCCACGTTCGCCACCTGCCCAGCTCGGGGTCCTCCCTCTCGGAAGTTGTCCACAGCGTCACCCCCCAAGCCTATCTTCGGACCAGCCCCAGTCCTCGGCCTGCATGCGTCCTTCCCGCCGAGTCGCTACAGTCCGGAATTACAGCCGTGTCATTCGCCCATCTGCATCTCCATACCGAGTACTCGATGCTGGATGGCGCGGCGCGGATCGAGGATGTGGTCCGCATCGCGGCCCAGGACGGCCAGCCGGGACTGGGGATCACCGACCATGGTGTCCTCTACGGCGTGGTTCCGTTCGTTCGCGCTTCCCGGGAGCAGGGACTGAACCCGGTGATCGGGATCGAGGCCTACTTCACCGACGGATCCCGTTTCGACCGGCCTGCGGGAAACGCCAACCAGCGCTACCACCTCCTCCTCTTCGCGGAGAACGAGACGGGGTACCGGAACCTGATGAAGCTCTCCTCCCGGTCTTTCCTGGAGGGCTACTACTACAAGCCCCGGATGGATTTCGAGCTCCTGGCCGAGCACTCCGAGGGCATAATCGCCACCTCCGGGTGCCTGGGGGGCCTGGTGCCCCAGTTGCTGGGGCCGGACGCCGGAATGGAGGAGAACTCCACCGCCGCCGCCCGTGACTTCGATGCCGCCCTGGCGGCGGCCGGCAGGTTCCAGGACATCTTCGGGCGGGACAACTTCTTCATCGAGGTCCAGGACCACGGGATCGAGGGTCAGCGCAAGATCATGCCCGACCTTCTCGACATCTCCCGTCGGCTGGACGCTCCTCTCCTCGCGACCAACGACGCCCACTACTCCCGGCCGGGCGACGCCGCCGCCCACGACGTCCTCCTGTGCATCCAGACCGGCTCGCTGCGCACGGACGAGAATCGCTTCAAGTTCTCCGGCGGCCCGGACTACTACCTGAAGTCGGGCGCCCAGATGAGGGAGGTCTTCCCCGCGGACCAGTTCCCGGGCGCCTGCGACAACACCCTGTGGATCGTGGAGCGCTCCACCGTCGACCTGGAGTTCGGCAAGATCCTCCTGCCGCATTTCCCGGTGCCCACCGGCCACACCGAGGTCTCCTACCTGGAGGAGCTGGTCTACGAGGGAGCCAAATCTCGCTACGGGGACCCCCTGTCCGAGGAGGTCCGGGAGCGAATCCAGCACGAGCTGAAGATCATCGACGAGATGGGCTTCCCCGCCTACTTCCTCATCGTCTGGGACCTGATCCGGTTCGCGCACGAGAGGGGAATCCGCACCGGGCCCGGACGGGGGTCCGCCGCCGGGTCCATCGTCGCCTACAGCCTGGGGATCACCAACCTCGACCCTATCCGCTACAAGCTGATCTTCGAGCGGTTCCTCAACCCGGGCCGTCGCCAGATGCCGGACATCGACATGGACTTCGACGAGCGGTACCGCGCCGATGTGATCCGCTATGCCGCCGAGAAGTACGGATCCGACCACGTCGCCCAGATCATCACCTTCTCCACCATCAAGGGAAAGCAGGCCATCCGCGATGCGGCCCGCGTCCTGGGCCACCCCTACGGGCTGGGGGACAAGGTCGCCAAGGCGATGCCGCCTGCCATCCTCGGCAAGGAGGCCACCCTCGACCAGGTCCTGACCGAGCCGGGCACGGAGTCCGACGCCATCGTCCGTGATTGGTACGCCAACGCCCAGGAGCTGCGCAACCTCTACCAGGCGGATCCGGCGGTCAAGGAAGTGGTGGACGCCGCCCGGGACCTGGAAGGCCTGCGCCGCCAGGACTCCATCCACGCCGCGGCGGTGGTCATCTCACCCGATCCCCTCACCGATCTGATCCCCATCCAACAGAAGGGTGAGGAAGCCGAGATCGTGACCCAGTACGAGATGGGGGCCGTGGAGGCGCTGGGGCTGCTCAAGATGGATTTCCTGGGTCTGCGGAACCTGTCCATCATCGAGCGCACGCTGGAGCTGATCGAGGAGACGGCCGGGGCCAGGATCGACATCGACAACGTCCCCCTGGACGATCCCGCCACCTTCCGCCTCCTCCAGCAGGGCGACACCGTGGGGGTGTTCCAGCTGGAGGGCACGGCCATGCGGGCGCTGATCCGCAGCCTTCAGCCCGATTCCTTCAACGACGTGGTTGCCCTGGTGGCCCTCTACCGGCCGGGCCCGATGGGCGCCAACATGCACAACCTGTATGCCGACCGCAAGAACGGGCGCAAGCCGGTGGAGCCCCTCCACCCCGCCATCACCCCGTTTCTGGAGGACACCTACCAGATCATGGTGTACCAGGAGCAGGTCATGCAGGTCGCCCAGGAGATGGCCGGATACTCCATGGCCGAGGCCGACAACCTCCGCAAGGCGATGGGAAAGAAGATCCAGTCGGTCATGGACGCCGAGAAGGCCAAGTTCGTGGAAGGCTGCGTCCGCACCGGCTACACCGAGCAGGTCGGCTCCGACCTCTTCGACCTGATCGCCCACTTCGCCGGCTATGGCTTCAATCGGTGCCTGACGGGGGACACCACGGTGGTCGATGTCTCGACCGGCCATCGACACACCATCCGCGACCTGTACGAGGCGCAGGACATGCCGGTGATACCCACCCTCGAGGGGTGGACCCGTACCCGTCGCCGTCCCCGCCACATCTGGCAGAACGGCGTCAAGCCGGTCTACCGGGTCACGTCCCGATCCGGCCGTTCCATCACGGCAACGGACAACCATCCCCTGCTGACCGCCGCAGGCTGGAAGAGAGTCGACGAACTGGGGGTCGGTGATTTCATCGCCCAGTCGGCCGGTCTCGACTGGAGCCCCACACGGCGCCTGGCCGACCATGAATTGGCCGTTCTCGGGTATGTCCTGGCCGCGGGCAACACCTGCCATCCCTCCGGCTTCTACGTGTACACGGGCGACACGGAGGTCCTTGCCGACTACGTCTCGCACCTGGAGAAGCTCGTCAACACCCGGGCCACGGTCGACCACTCCAAGAGCGCAACGTCGGTCTATGCCGCCCGTGTCGACCCGAGACGTCCCTCTGGAGCGGTCGAGTTCATCGACCGGATGGGCCTGCGACAGGTGGGAGCCGCCGACAAGCATATTCCCGCCGACGTGTTCGAGCTTTCGCGGACCGCTCTCGCCAAGCTGGTCGGTGCCATGTGGTCCGGGGACGGACGCTGCAACGTCTCGGGTCCCCGGACTCGGGCCATCTACTACGCCACGCCGTCGGAAGCGTTGGCGACGGACCTGTCCCACCTCCTTCTCAGGCTGGGCATCCGCACGACCATCTCGGAGAAGTCCTTCAAGTACCGGAGCGGCACCCGGGTCGGGTGGCAGGTCCACGTAGTCACAGAAGTCGGTCAGCGTCGCTTCGGAGCGTTGATCGGCCCTCATCTCGTCGGACGCCGGGCAGAGGACCTCGCCGCGTTGCTGGAGGCTTTCCCCGACGCCCAGACCTTCCGGTCGACGGTCGACCAGGTGCCCGCCGCCGATGTCTTCCCGCTCATCCGTCGGGAGGCTCTGGCTGCCCAGGAACGAACCGGTAGGTCGCTGGCGGAGCTCTGTACCCGAGGCGGGTTCTCCCCCAGGCTGATCTGGTCGCTGGATAGGCGGAAGAAGGGCTTCCATCGAGACACTATCGCCCTCATGGCAAAGGCCTTCGACTCCGACTCATTACGGGAACTGGCCGAAGCCGACGTGTGGTGGGATCGGATCGTCTCGATCGAACCGGCCGGCGAGCAGATGACCTATGACCTGGAAGTCCCCGGGACCCACAACTTCGTGGCCAACGACTTCATCGTCCACAACTCCCACAGCGCCGCCTACGGGCTGGTGGCATACCAGACCGCCTACCTGAAGGCCCACCACCCCGCCGAGTACCTGGCGGCACTCCTCACCGCCACCAAGCGGGACAAGGACCGCACCGCCATCTACCTGAACGAGTGCCGCCAGATGGGCATCGAGGTCCTCGTCCCCGACGTGAACGAGTCGGGCATGGACTTCACGGTGCGGGAGGGGAGGATCCGGTTCGGCCTCTCCGCCATCCGCAACGTGGGAGAGGGTGCGGTGGACAAGATCCTGGAGGCCCGCCGGGACGGTCCGTTCGCGGACTTCGGGGACTTCATCGAGCGGGTCGACCCGATCGTCCTCAACAAGAGGACGGTGGAGTCGCTGATCAAGGCCGGGGCGTTCGACGGGGTGGGTCACTGCCGCAAGGGGCTGTTCCTCGTCTACGAGTCGATGCTGGACGCCACTTTGGAGCGGCGGCGCAACGAGGATATGGGCCAGTTCTCGTTGTTCGCCGAGGGGGAGGCGGACGATGCCACGGGCACGGTGGACATACCCGAGGACGAGTGGCGGCAGAAGACCAAGCTCACCTTCGAGAAGGAGATGCTGGGCCTCTACATCTCCGACCATCCCCTCCTGGGAGCCCGCACCACCCTGGCTGCCGTAGCCCCCACGTCCATCGGCGACCTGGAGGACATGAAGGACCGGTCGCCGGTGACGATCGGCGGGCTGGTGGGGGCGGTCACCCGGCGCTGGACGAAGAACGGCGACCCCATGCTCTTCTTCCAGCTGGAGACACTGGAGGGCTCGGTGGAGGCCCTCTGCTTCCCCCGCACGGTGCAGGACGTCGGGCACCTGGTGGTGGAGGACTCGGTGGTGGTGGTGAACGGCCACCTCGATCACCGGGGAGACGACATCAAGGTCGTGGTCAAGGACATGAGAGAGCTGGAGATCCGGGAGGATGACGTCGTGCGGCTCCAGGTTCCGGCCACCCGGCTGTCTCCGGACGTGGTGGCCCGCCTCAAGCGGATCCTCTCCAACCATCCAGGCCCGGCCCGCGTCTACCTCCAGATGACGGGCGAGGAAGGCCACAAGGTGCTGCGCCTCTCCGACCAGCACCGGGTGGAGCCCCGCTCCGCCCTCTTCGCGGAGATAAAGGAGCTACTGGGCCAGAAAGCGGTGCTCTGAGCTGGCCTGCCCCTCCGGGTGACTAGTCACTTGGCGCGGATTTCTGCTTCAGTTTTGTAGTCCCCCGGGCCGATACACGGGCCGTGAAGGCTGTCCGAATCGTTGTCCTGCTGGTGGCGACTCTCCTCGTGTCCCTCTCGCTTCCCGCTGCTGCCCAACCGCCCTCCGAGCTGGTGCGTCTGTCCGGCTGGAGCCTGGCGGTGGAGGTGCGGGGCCTGGATGTGGAGGAGGCCGCGCAGGTGGAGGGGCTGTGGGGGGAGTTCGTGGCGGGAGCGCCCGCCCACTCCGCCTGCTTGCTCGCCCGCCCGCCGGTGGTGGCGGCCAGACCCGACATGGCCCCCCGGGCGGCATACGCCCCGGGCAGTTCCACCCTGTACGTGAAACCGGGCGATCTGGACCGGCTGGTCGTCTTCCACGAGCTCGCCCACCACCTGGACTTCGCCTGCGGCGCCGCCGAGGCGGTGGGTTCCGACCTCCGGGCCGCCCAGGGGATACCGGGGGAGCGAGCCTGGTGGAAGGAGGGGGATCCGGTGACCTGGCCGGCCGAGTACTTCGCCAACGCCGTTGCCATCGCCCTGGGGGAGGAGAGCCGCCACGACGTCACCGACGCCACCGTGGGGGTGGTGGAGGAGTGGATGGGTCGCACGCGGGCAGTCGTGACGGTGCCACCGGTCCCCGTGCTCACCATCGGGGAGACAGGGCCGGGAACTCCCCGGGTCTCCTGAGACTCACCACAGAGGGGGCAGCGCCCTCGCCTGGTCGACGAGCCTTTGCAGCGACTCCAGGTCGGTGGGTGGTCGCCGCTGCCATGGAACGGTGGCGATGGGAATGTCGTGGCGCTCTCCCAGCTCCCTGCGGACGGTCCGTTGCTGCTTGGCTTCCGCCCCCCAGCGATGGAGGTTGTCCGCCAGGCTCACCTCCACTCCCTCGGGGACCTCGGCGTCGATCCATTCCTCGGGGAGGCTGCGGTTGAAGATGACCGCGTCCGGCGGCGCCGCCACCGCCGGGAGGTCCCGGAAGAAGCGGACGGTCTCGGTCATGGGGGCGGGATCCGATGTCGTCACCACCAGGGTGGTGGCGGCTTGCAGGTGGCGCTCGATCTGGCGGGCCCGCTTGGACACCCCGTCGTAGGTGGTGCGGAGGTCCATGAAGAACACGGCGAGCCTCTCCAGGAGATTGGCGCCCAGCACCTGGTCGGCCAGACGCAGCATCGGCTTGGCGGTCCGGTCGAAGAAGAAGCGGCGCCCGGGCAGCCGTGCTCCCGTCAGCCAGCGGAGAAGCCTTCCCCCCACCAGATCCGCCATCCGGGCGGGAGCGGTGAAGAAGTCGATTCCGCCGGCCGCGGGCGGGGTGTCGACCACCACCAGATCCCAGGCGCGGGCGTCGAGGTACGTGGCCGCCTCCTCTGCGGCGGCGTACGCCTGGGAGGCGGGGAAGTGGGAGGTGGCGGCCACGAAGAACTCGTTGTCGATCAGCCGCTCCGCCACTTCCGGCTCGGCGTGGCGGCGGACCACCTCCTGCCAGGAGGCGGTGGAGTCCAGCATGGCGGCCCACAGGTCGGGTTCCCGGGGGTGAGGCTCCGGCTCGTTGCTGATCTCGATACCCAGGGCGTCGGAGAGGCGCCGGGCGGGATCCACGGTGAGCACCAGCGTCCGGTGACCCTGGCGGGCCGCCGCCACGGCCAGGGCGGCCGAGAGGGTGGTCTTTCCCACCCCGCCGGCTCCGGTGACGACCAGCGCCCGGGTCACAGCCCCATCCCCTCCCCCGTTTGGGCCTCCTCCAGGGCGTCGGTGAGGCGCTCGGCCACCTCGGTGGGCGTGTGGGTCCCGAAGAGGTAGGGGAGGTGCCGATCGATGGGAAGGCGCCGGGCCCAGGCCTGCTGCTCCTCCCATAGCTCCCGGTGCAGGGCGGCCGCCTCCGCCACCGGGTCGGTGCCCGCCGGCACCTCCGCTCCCAGAGGCTCCAGGGTGCGGTTGGCCACCACGTCGATCCCTCCCAAGAGGTCCTCCCGCGTGAGCCATTCCAGCGTCTCCTCAGTC
>JBKHJQ010000210.1:0-5146 GCA_046538055.1 Actinomycetota bacterium | reverse complement strand
CCCTACGGCACCCGCACCCTGGAGGAGGTGGCAGAGCGCTCCCGGCTGATGGCGGCCTGGCTGGAAGAGGCAGGATGCGGTGTGGTGACCATCGCCTGCAACACGGCCTCCGCCGCCTCCCTCCATGGCCTGCGCCGGGACCGGCCCCACATGACGTACGTGGGGATGGAGCCGGCCGTGAAGCCGGCCGCGCAGGTGACGGACGCGGGTCGTGTGGGGGTGGTGGCCACCGCCGCCACGTTCCAGGGCGAGCTCTTCGCCTCGGTCGTGAGCCGATTCGCCGCAGGCATAGAGGTCTTCACCGCCGCCTGCCCCCGGTGGGTAGAGCTGGTGGAGGAAGGAGCGGTGGCCGGTCCCGAAGCCGAGGACGAGGTGCGCCGCTGCCTGCAACCCCTCATGGGGGAGGGAATCGATGTCCTGGTGCTCGCCTGCACGCACTTCCCCGCGCTGCTCGAAGTGATCAGGGAAGTGGTGGACGGTTCCGTCGTGGTGGTGGACCCCTCCCCCGCCGTGGCCCGCCAGACCGCCAGATTGGCAGGCGACATGGGCCTCCAGGCGGGAGAGGGGACCACCCGACTCCTCTCCACGGCCCGCCCGGAGCGGCTGTCGGCCACTGCCGTCGGCCTGGGACTGGAATCGGCTGCGGCTCTCCTACCCTTGGGGTGACATGGATCCCCGCGACGTAGCGATGCGCCGTGCCCTGAAACGGGACGACCCCGAGACCCTCCACTCCCTGTCCGGGCTCGCCGAGACGACCGGTCTCTCCCACGCCGTCCTGGAGGCGCTCGCCCGGCAGGGACTGCTGCTCCCCCGGGTGGAGGATCCCGAGCCCCTCTATCATCGCGACGACGCCGAGGCCGTCCGCGCCGGGCTGGAGCTGGTGGAGGCAGGACTTCCCCTGGCGGAGCTCCTGGAGCTGGCCCGCCGCGCCGACGAGGCGATGCGCCCCGTGGCGGAGGCGGCGGTGGATGCCTTCGTGAGGTTCGTGAGTGACCCGGTGGAGGGAACGGCCCCCACCGGGGAGGAGGCGGCCTCCCGGCTCGTGGCGGCCTTCGAGGTCATGCTTCCCGCCTCCCGGCGATTGATGGGCCATCATTTCCAGCGCCTGCTGCTGGAGGATGCCCGACGCCGCCTGGGAGACGGTGGAGCCGTGGCCGGATCGTGAGATTCGCCACACGACCCATCCCGCCCCTGGAGGACCCCCTGGGCCGCGACCCGGACTTGGTGTGGATGTCGCCCCGGGTTTCGCTGTGGGGCTGGGGCGAGGCGGCCCGGCTCCATCCCGGCGCGGGTCCGGACCGATTCGAAGCCCTTCGATCCCAGCTGTCCGAGATGATGGCCCGCGCCCGGGTGGAGGATCGAATAGGCCGGGCCGGTACCGGGCCCGTTGCCTTCGTCTCGTTGACGTTCGCACCCGGTTCGGTGGGATCGGTCGCCGTCGTTCCCCGCGTGGTCGTGGGCCGCGACCCGGAGGGGTGGTGGATCACCGCCCCGGAGGAGGAAGGCCTCCCTGATCCCGGCCCCGACGATCCCGGCATCCCCGACCGTGCCCGCTACGCCGGCTCATCGGTCCCCGACCTCCTATGGCTGGAGGCGGTTGCCATGGCCCTCACACACATAGAGTCCGGGGACGTGGAGAAGGTGGTTCTCGCCCGGGACTATGCGGTATGGTCCCGCCGCCCGTTCCATCGGCGTCGCCTGCTCCGGCACCTGCACGGGAGGTTCCCCTCCTGCCATGTGTTCCAGATCGCCGATCTCGTGGGAGCCAGCCCCGAGCTCCTGGTGCGTCGGCGGGACGGCCGCCTGGAGTCGCTCGTCCTGGCCGGATCCGCCCCCGTCTATCAGGACCCGGAAGCCGACCGGGCGGCCGCCGCCGCACTGCTGGACTCGGCCAAGGATCGCTGGGAGCACGAGCTGGCCGTCCGCTCCGTCCGCCGGTCGCTGGAGGAGGTGGGGATCTCGGTAGCGGCCGATCCCCAACCGGGCGTTCTGCGGCTGGACAACGTCCGCCACCTGGCGACCAGCATCACCGCCCGTAGCCCGGATGGATTCGATGCCCTAGATGCCGCCGCCAGGCTCCACCCGACCGCGGCGGTGGGGGGCACACCCACGCCCGCGGCCCTGGAGCTGATCTCCCGCCTGGAGGGCATGGATCGGGGGAGATACGCCGGGCCGGTGGGATGGACCGACCGCAACGGCGACGGTGAGCTGGCCATCGCCCTCCGGTGCGCGGAGCTCTCCGGAGCCCGGGCCCGCCTGTTCGCGGGGGCCGGGATCGTGAGGGGATCCCTACCCGAGGCGGAGCTGGAGGAGACGCGGCTCAAGCTGGGGGCGATGATGGGGGCCCTGGGCGTCTAGGGAAGAGGAACCGCCGAGATCGCCTCTCCCGCCAGCCGGTTGAGCCGAGCATGCTCGGCCACGTTCTGGTCCCGATCGGTCCGGCCCACGATGAGGTGGGAACCTCCTTCCCGGGCCGCGTCCAGGGCCTTCTCCAGGTTGGAGACGCTGTCCACCTCATGCATCTGCAGATGGTGGAACTCGGCCAGAAGACGCAGATCCCGGCGGGGCGGGGTGGCAAAGAGCCGCTCGAAGGAAGCATCGGCGTGCTCCCGCTGGGGAAGGAAGGAGAATATGCCTCCGCCGGCGTTGTCGGCGACGAGGAACACGCAGTCGGGACGGGGTTCCATCAGGAAGCCGTTGGCGTCGTGGAGGAGGGAGATGTCGCCGGTGAGGGCCAGGGGGCTCCGGGCATGCCGGGCGGCACCCAGAGCGGTGGACACCAGGCCGTCGATGCCGGAGGCACCCCGGTTGGCGACGATGGGTGGCACCACGAAGGCGAAGGCCTCCACATCCCGGATCGGCATGGAGGACGCCACGGTGAGGACGTCGGCGCGAGAGCGCCCGGCCGCCCAGGCCATGGCAGGCTCGGTGATCACGCCCCGCTCCAGTTCCGGAGCGAGGGCGGTTTGCACGGCCCGATCCGCTTCCCCCCACCAGTGCCCCCACTCGTCCGGTTCCCGCTCGTCCACCGCCTGCAGCAGCGCGTCGGCCAGAGCGCCTGCTTCGGCATCGACGACCAGCTCCGCCTCCCGGCCCGGATCGGACCAGGTCGACGCCACCACGATCTGGCGGGATCGACCGGATACGAGATCCACGATCCGGCGGGAGGGGCCGGGGCTCCCGAAGCGAACGATCAGATCGCCCTCGACCCGACCCGCCAGATGATGGGCGCTCGCCACCACCCCTTCCTCTCCGCGCAGACCCGATTCGGCCGTGGCCAGTACCGGCCATCCCACCTTGCGCCCTAGAGCGGCGATGGACGGCTCGGCAGGCAGGCCCGCCCCTGCCAGGATCATCCCTCTGCGGGACCCCGCTATCTCGCCGGCCAGCCGTTCGACCAGCTCGGGAGACGGCCGCTTCGCAGTCTCCATGTCCGTCCACGGCCCCGACTCTCGGTCGGCGATGGGATGCGGGAAGGGCTGGTCCCGGCTCCGCCCGTCGTCGCTCACTGCCACGGTCGGCTCCCGGAACGCCAGGTTCAGGTGAACCGGGCCGGGCCGCCCCGAGAACCCGCGGGAGAACCCCAGCACCTGTGAAACCGAGGAGCGCCAGTACCTGGGGGCGTCGGAGCGCGCCTCGGGTGGACCCAGGTCCAGGGCGATCCGGACGGAGCGTCCCAGGAGCCCGCCCTGGTCGATCGCCTGGTTGGCTCCCACGCCCCGCAACTCGGGGGGGCGGTCGGCCGAGAGGACCACCAGCGGGCAGCCGGCCATGTCGGCCTCCACGACCGCCGGAAGCAGATTGGCCACGGCCGTGCCGGAGGTGGTGATCACAGCCGCCGGGCCTCCGTCCGCCTTGACCCCTCCCAGGGCATGGAAGGCGGCCGACCGCTCGTCGATCGCCATCACCAGCTCGACGGCGGGATGGGCCTCCGCCGCCAGCACCAGGGCCGTGGAGCGCGATCCGGGTGCCGCCACGGCCAGCGACACGCCGCCTCTGGCCAGCTCGTCGATGACGGCCGAGGCGAAGGCGGTGGAGGGATTGGGAAGGCTCATGTCAGCAGATTCGCCGCCTCTCTCAGCCTGTGGACCATCTCCTCGGCTTTCGCCGGATCAGGACGGTAGCGACCGAGCAGATCGGGATCGGGATCCTGGCGTCCCACCGCAACCATCCCGTTGTCCACCACCACCCCGGGCCGGGCCACGTCTCCGGCCAATAGCGAGGCGGTTCCCAGGCCGCAGGCATAGGGCAGCTGCGTCAGCGCACCTGCCGCTGCCGTTCCCGCCGCCAGGCCCACAGAGGTCTCCAGGGCCGAGGAGATGACCACCGCCACCTCCGCCCGGGCTGCGATCTCCAGAGCGGCAGTCACACCTCCCAGGGGCTGCACCTTGAGGACCAGCACGTCGGCCGCCCCTTCCTCCACGATCCGCACGGGATCGGGAAGCGTCCGTACCAGCTCGTCCGCCGCCACGGGCACCGCCACCTCCCGGCGCAGCACCCGCATCTCCTCCAGCGTCGCCACCGGCTGCTCCACGTACTCGAGATCGAACTCGGCCAGCCGCCCGATCCGCTCTACCGCGGTCGGAACGTCCCAGGCGGCGTTGGCGTCCACCCTGACCCGTCCCTCCACCCCCAGCGCCTCTCGAACCGCGTGCACGCGGGCCAGGTCCTCGGCTTCGCGTTGGCCCTTCTCGGCCACCTTCACCTTGGCCGTCCGGCACCCCGACCCCTCCACGATCCGGCGAGCCGTTGCCGGGTCGCTGGCGGGGACGGTGACGTTGACGGGAACACGTTGGCGGCGGGGAGCGGGAAATCCCTCGCGGGCAGCCTCCAGAGCGGCCGCCAGCCATCGTGCCGCCACCGCCGGCGGATACTCTGGGAACGGGGAGAACTCCCCCCATCCGGCCGGTCCGCGCAGGACGATGGCCTCCCGATGTGTGAGCCCCCGAAACCGGTGCCGCATGGGGATCACCACCGGGTACGCCCGGACATCCTCCAACCCGGGTCCGGGTGTCACGATCTGCCCTGCTGCTCCAGCAGGTATCCGACCACCCGGTCGATCTGCTCCTCGGACAGAGTCTGGCGGAAGGAGGGCATCCTCCCCCGACCGTCGGCGATGATGGCGCCGACGACCTCGGGATCGAGG
>JBKHJQ010000209.1:0-5156 GCA_046538055.1 Actinomycetota bacterium | reverse complement strand
CGGGCGGGCTTCCCGACAAGCTGGCCGACTGCTCGTCCCGGGACCCGGGCGAGACCGAGCTGTTCATCGTGGAGGGCAACTCGGCGGCCGGTCCCGCCAAGCAGGCGCGTGACTCCGAGACCCAGGCGATCCTCCCCATCCGGGGCAAGATCCTCAACGTGGAGAAGGCTCGTCTGGCCAAGGCCCTCCAGAATGCGGAGGTACAGGACATCATCACCGCCCTGGGTACGGGGATCGGCGACGAATTCGACATCAGCAAGGCCCGCTACAACAAGGTGGTCCTGCTGGCCGACGCAGACGTGGACGGAGCCCACATCCGCACGCTGCTGCTCACCCTGTTCTTCCGCCACATGCGGGGCCTGATCGAGGCAGGCTACGTGTACATCGCCCAGCCGCCCCTCTACCGGGTGAAGGTGGGCTCCAAGGTCCACTATCTCCACGACGACGCCGCCCTGGTCGAGTTCCAGCGTGAGCACCCCAAGGTCAAGCCCACGCGCTTCAAGGGGCTGGGCGAGATGAACGCCAAGGAGCTGTGGGACACCACCATGAACCCCGAGACACGGACCCTTCTGCGGGTGGACATGGAGGACGCCGCCAGGGCGGAGGAGATCTTCTCCATCCTCATGGGAGACGTGGTGGCGGACCGCAAGGCCTTCATCCAGCAGAACGCGTCCGATGTCCGGTTCTTGGACATATGAGCACCGAGGTATGAGTTGTGAGTCATGAGTTCTGAGTACTCGAAGAGACGCGCCTCGTCCGAGGAGGACGCCGTGGGGAAGAAGACGCAGGTATCTAGCGAGGACCTACCCAGGACTCACCACTCACTACTCACGACTTCGGTCTTCCGATTCCGACTCCCGACTAACCCATGACGACTGAGCACAACCCCTACTCCGATCTCGAAATAGTCCAGGAGATGGAGCAGAGCTTCATCGACTACGCCATGTCGGTGATCGTCTCGCGCGCCCTCCCTGACGTCCGGGACGGGCTCAAGCCGGTCCAGCGGCGGATCATCTACTCGATGTTCGAGAACAACATCGGTCCCACCACCGCCCACCGCAAGTGCTCCAAGGTGGTGGGCGACGTGATGGGGAACTACCACCCCCACGGTGACCAGGCGATCTACGACGCCCTGGTCCGGATGGGCCAGAGCTTCTCGATGCGCCACCTGCTGATCGACCCGCAGGGGAACTTCGGTACCCCCGACGACCCGCCCGGCGCCCAGCGTTACACCGAGTGCCGTCTCACCAAGCTGGCGATGGAGCTGCTGAGGGACATCCGCGAGGACACGGTCGACTTCGAGGACAACTACTCGGGCGAGATGCAGCAGCCCACCGTCCTCCCTGCTCGCTTCCCCAACCTGCTGGTCAACGGCAGTCAGGGGATCGCGGTGGGGATGGCCACCAATATCCCGCCGCACAACCTGGGCGAGGTGACCGACGCCTGCCTGCACATGCTCGACCATCCCGATGCCACCCCCGAGGATCTGATGCAGTTCGTCCAGGGACCGGATTTCCCCACCGGCGGCTACCTGGTGGGCAGAGCGGGCATCCGCGACGCCCTCACCACCGGTCGGGGGTCGGTCAAGGTGCGGGCGGTGTGCGACGTGCAGGAGGTGCGCAAAGGACGCACCGCCATCATCGCCACCGAGCTGCCGTATCAGGTGTCGATCGAGCGGATCATCGCCAAGATCAAGGAGCTGGTCGACTCCAAGCGCCTGTCGGGCATCGCCGAGGTGAGGAACGAGTCCTCCGACCGGGTGGGTACGCGTCTGGTGATCGAGCTCAAGCAGAGCGCCGTCCCCCAGGTGGTGCTGAACCAGCTCTACAAGATGACCCCGCTGCAGGACAGCTTCGGCTACAACATGGTGTCGCTGGTGGACGGGGTGCCCCGCACCATGAACGTGGCCGAGATGCTGGGCCACTACCTCGACCACCAGATGGAGGTCATCGAGCGGCGGACCCGGTTCCGTCTGGATGAGGCCCAGAAGCGGGCCCACATCCTGGAAGGCCTCATAGTCGCCGTCGACAACATCGACGAGGTGATCCGCATCATCCGGGGGTCGGCCGACACCCCCGAGGCACGCGCCGCCCTCATGGACCGCTTCGAGCTGTCCGAGATCCAGGCCAACGCCATCCTCGACATGCCGCTGCGGAGGCTGACGGCCCTGGAGGTCGACAAGCTCCGCACCGAGCTGGAGCAGCTCCACACACTCATCGCCGAGCTGGAGGCCATCCTGGCCGATCCCGCCCGGCGCCGCCAGATCATCAAGGACGAGCTAGGGGAGATCGGCGAGAAGTTCTCCGAGCCCCGCCGATCGGTGATCGTCCCCGACGACGGTGAGATGTCCCTGGAGGATCTGATCGCCGACGACGAGTTGATCGTGACCGTCTCCCGCTCCGGCTACGTGAAGTCGGTGCCGGCCAGTACCTACCGCACCCAGGGGAGGGGCGGTCGCGGTATCCGGGCCGCCGAGCTGGCCGAGGACGACGCCATCACGCATTTGGTCCACACCACCGCCCACGCCTACCTCCTCTTCTTCACCAACACCGGGATGGTGCACCGGATCCGGGCCCATGAGATCCCTCGTCAGACCCGCACCGCCAAGGGGGTGCTGGCCCAATCGGTGCTCCCCCTGGAGCCGGACGAACGTATCCAGTCGGTCATCGACACCCGCGACTACGAGACCAAGCGCTATCTGGTGATGGTGACCAAGCACGGCCAGGCCAAGAAGACCGAGTTCAAGGAATACGACTCCAAGTACCAGAGCCTCATCGCCGTCCGGCTGGCGGACGGAGACGAACTGGTGTCGGTGAGGACCACCAACGGCGAGAACGACATCCTCATCTTCACCCAGAACGGGATGGGCATCCGGTTCGCCGAGACGGAGCTCCGGGCCATGGGTCGGGGCACCCAGGGCGTGCGGGGCATCAAGCTGCGGGACGACGACGAGGTGGTGGCCGCCACCTCCTCGGTCGAGGGTGAGGAGATCCTCCTGCTCACCTCCGGCGGCTACGGCAAGCGCACCAAGCTCTCCGAGTTCCGCTCCCAGGCGCGGGGAGGGGTGGGCCTCAAGGCATTCAAGCTAACCCGGGTACGCGGTAACCTGATAGGTGCCAGCGCCGTGTCGCCGGGCGACCAGGCTTTCCTGATCTCGTCCACCGGTGTGGCGATCCGCACCCCGATCGATTCCATCAGCCGTCAGAAACGGGACTCCACGGGAGTGAAGGTGATCAACGTGGGAGACGGGTCATTGGCGACATTCACCGTGATCGGGAACGGAGTAGACGACTGATCGCCCCTGACGGGGAACCACCGGCTCCTGAGAGTCGTTGGTCTTGGGAAGCCGACCTCCGTACACTTCCGGAAGGATCCGTATGGCAACTGTGAAGCGGGTACGCCGCATAATCCGCAAGATCGATCCGTGGACCGTGCTCAAGGTCTCGGCCATTCTGTATGCCGTGGCAGCCGTGGCGCTGGTGCTGGGAGTCGTGATCTTCTGGTCGGTCATCGACAACGCCGGCATCCCCGGGGCCATCACGGACTTCCTGGTGAGGATCACCCTCATCGAGGAAGGGACCGAGCCATTCGCCAACAGCGAGCAGTTCTTCCGGCTGGTGGTATTCGGCTCGATCGTATGGTGGGTGATGTCCACCGGGTTCACCACACTCCTGGCGGTCATGTACAACCTCGTGACGGACGTGGTCGGAGGAGTGGAGGTCGTGGTACTGGAAGAGCACCTCGGCGCCGGCAACGGCCCGATGCTGCATGCTCCCGGCGGCTACAACCAGACCAACGGGGGCCGGGTCACGCCTCCGCCGGAACACGCCGATCTACCCACCGAGGAGGCGCCTGCCGTTCGATGAGCTGGCCCGCTCAGGCCACTTCCCGCTCGGCGAGCACCAAGCCCATGTCCGTGACTGCCCGCAGATAGGGCTCGGACCTCTCCCAGACGGCCACCCGACCAGGGGTCTGGTCCTCCACCAGCAGCACTGCCCCGGCGGCCAGTGCGATGGCGGACATGAAGAGGTGGTCGTCGAGGATCACCCGGTCGTGCTCCCCGCCCAGCGACAAGGCAGCTGCCAGCGACCCATCGCCGCCGCCCATCCAGACAGTGTGGGAGTCCACCGCCTCCGGCCGGACCCGGCGGGCGTCGATAGGGGAGGGGAATACCACCTCCCGCGAGCCCTCCGGTTCGCCGGGGAGCGCCACAGCCACAGTGTCGACGCCCTCCAGGGCGGCCGCCAGAGCAAGGGCCAGTCCGGGGAGCGAAGCCCAGGCGACCCCGGGTAGACCGTCGGTGTCGCCCGCGGTCACGGCCGGCAGCCCTGCGCTCTGCGCCGCTCTCAGGGCGCGCTCGGTCCCTACCACCGCCCGGCAGCCGGCCGGGGAGTCCACCACATCGAACTGGCGGGACGTGGCCGGGGCGAGCAGCACGACCTCGATGCCGGGGTGGGTGGAGAGGCTATGGGCGGCCCGGGTGGTCACATCCCCATCGACGGCCACTGCGAAGCGTGTCATTCCGGATCCACGGCCTTCCAGCCGCCCCTGTCCGTGGGGGCGGTCCCGCCCCGACCGGAGCGGAGCAGGGCCGCCAGGGCGGCGGCCGCCGCCACGATCAGGATCAGGGGTTTGAGGCGTGACATCGCAGATCAGTGTAGGGGTCGGGACGATGCCGAGACCCGGGCCGCCACCGGGCCCAGAGTGGCCATGACAAGGACATAGCCGGCCGCCACCGACGCCAGCTCCGGTCCCGCCCCGGCGGACACACCCAACCCGGCGATGACGATGGAGAACTCGCCTCGCGAGGTGAGCAGCGCGCCGGCCCGCCTCCGTCCCAGTGCCCCGATCCCGGCCCGGCGAGCAGCCCACCATCCGGTCAGGATCTTCGTGGCGCCCGTCACCGCCGCCAGGATCAAGACGGGCACCGCCGCGTCCAGAAGGCGGGAGGGATCGACGCTCAGGCCGAAGAACACGAAGAACACGGCCGCGAACAGGTCCCGTAGAGGACCCAGGAAGTCGCGCGCCTCGTGGGCGGCCCTGCCCGAGATGCCGATCCCGACCAGGAAGGCGCCCACCGCGGCCGAGATGTGCACCTGCTCGGCCGCCCCCGCCACCAGCAGCGTGACACCCAGCACGGTCAGGAGGTTCACCTC
>JBKHJQ010000208.1:0-5169 GCA_046538055.1 Actinomycetota bacterium | reverse complement strand
TCCCCTGCCAGCATGAGCCCGGTGGGGCCGCCTCCCGCGATCACCACCGAGTATCCGGTCTCCGTCATGGTCCTCTCCCTCTCTGGCCGCCGCCGATCCGGCCGACGCGGGCCCGAGAAGCTAACCCTCAACGGAAGCGGGGTCAATCCGCCGCCGGGGTCGGCGACCACGCCGACCCCGCAGGCCTGGCGCCACACCACCTGCCCGGGCACACGCCAGGTAGTGTCGAACCGATGACAGAACGTCCCAGCGGGACGGTCACGTTCCTCTTCACCGACGTGGCGGGCTCGACCGAGCTGTGGGAGTCGGATCCCGAGGGCATGGCCCGTAGCCTGGCCGCCCACGACCGGATCGTGAGAGAGGCCATCGCCGAGCACGGCGGATACGTCTTCGCCACCGGAGGCGACTCGTACTCGGCCTCGTTCCCCACCGCCGGCCAGGCTGCCGCCGCCGCCACCGCGGCCCAGCTGGCACTGCAGTCGCGGTCGTGGGACGGCCCCCCCATTCGGGTCCGCATGGGGATCCACACCGGGGTGGCCGAGGAACGGGACGGCGACTACTTCGGGGTGGCAGTCTCCCGTGCCGCCAGGATCATGGGTCTGGGCCACGGCGGGCAGATCATCATGTCAGCCATCACGGCCGATCTGCTGGGCGATTCCCCGGCGAGATCGGCGGACCTGGTCGACAGGGGATCCCACCGGCTGAAAGGCTTGGTCAGCTCCGAGCGTGTCTTTGAGCTCCGTCACCCGGATCTCCCCGAGATCATGGAACCCGTGGGATCCGGCCATCGGGGAGGCTCCAACCTCCCGGAAGCCCTGACCAGCTTCGTCGGCCGCACCGCGGAGATGGAGGGGATCTCGGAGCTCCTGCACGGTCATCGCCTGATCACCCTCACCGGCGTAGGGGGAACGGGCAAGACCCGCCTGGCCCTGGAGGTGGCGCGCCGGCGGGCCGACAGGTATCCCGACGGCGTGTGGATGGCGGAGCTCGCCCCCGTCACCGACCCGGATCTGGTGATCAACCAGATCGCCGACATCTGGGGACTGCGGGCCGGTGAGGGCACCTCGCTCCTGGACGTGCTCGTGACGTTCCTCGAGTACCGAAAGCTCCTGCTGGTCGTAGACAACTGCGAGCACGTGGTGGGAGCGGTCTCGGAGCTCATGAGCAGGCTCCTCAGGACAAGTCCCGAGCTGGCGGCGCTGGCCACCTCGCGGGAGTCGCTGGGGGTGGAGGGCGAGATGGTATTCCAGGTCCCGTCCCTGGGCCTTCCTGTTTCCGAGCGTGACGCCGCCGACTCCGACGCGGTGAAGCTGTTCCTCGATCGACTGGAACAGGTCCGACCCGGAACAGCCCCGACCCCCGACGAGATGTCGGCCGTCGTGCGGATCTGCCGGCGGCTCGACGGTATCCCTCTCGGCCTGGAGCTGGCGGCGGCCCGAATGCGCACTCTGAGCCCGCTTGAGCTGGCGGACCGCCTGGAGGATTCCTTCCGGATCCTGGCGGGTGGATCGAAAGCAGCCCTCCCCCGCCAGCGAACCTTGCAGGCCACGATCGACTGGTCCCACGACCTCCTCACACCTGCCGAGGCGACCGTCTTCCGTCGCCTATCGGTCTTCGCGGGCGGTTTCGATCTGGAGGCAGCCGAGGCGGTGGGGCCGGGAGGCGAGGTCGAGGCCTGGGAGGTGCTCGACCTCGTCGATCAGCTCGTCGACAAATCCCTGGTGGTCTCGGTGCTGAGCGAGGGCACCACCCGCTTCCGGATGCTGGAGCCGATCCGCCAGTACGCCCGGGAGCGTCTGGCGGCCCAGGACGAGGCCACAGACGTCCCGCTGGCGCACGCCCGCCACTACGCCTCCATGCTGCGGGAGCTATCTGTGCAGCTTCGCTCCGGTGGCCAGGGGGCGGCCCATGCGGCCGTCGCCGCCGACCTGGACAACATCAGGTCGGCCCTCACCGCTCTGCGCAGCAATCGGCTGTACGGCGAGCTGTGGGACATGTGCTTCGACCTCACGCTGTTCTGGGGCCAGGCCTCCATGGCGATGGAGGCCCTGGAGTTCCTCCTGCCCGCCCTGGAATCCAACACCTCGGACCCGCTTCCCAACGAGGCGCGGGCATGGTTCACGGCCGCGATGATGGCGTTCTTCCTCACCGACCCGCGGTCGGTGGACTACGCCGATCGCGGCCTGCAGGTGGCCCGCCTCTACGACGATCCGGTGGCCAGGGGATGGCTCACAGTCATCCAGGCCGCCGCCACGGCGGGGACCACGGGTGCCTCTCCCACGGCCGTCGCCGGCCTGGTCGCCGAGGGGGCGAGCCTCGTCCGAGACAACCTGAGGACACCATGGTGGGACGGAGTCTGGGATGAGGTCCTGCTCGACTTCATGCTGGGGTTCGCCACCGGGGGTGAGGAGAGGCTCGAGTACGTTCACCGAGCCATGACGGGGGCGCGGGCCGCGGGCGACGAGTACATGGCCGCCAACGGCGCCGGGATGGCGTACGTACCCCAGGAGGCGGGGGATGCCCGCTCGCCCGGGCAGTACGGCACCGATCCCGCCCTCGACCTGGAGGGCGCGGTGAGAAGGCTCAGGAGCCTCGGCTACCGACACGCACTGGGTCACACTCTCATCTACTGGGGCCACCTGACCAAGGAACAGCGGCAGCGGGGCATGGGGGAGTCGGCCATGAGCGAAGGGTCGGAGATGCTGGCGGAGGTGGGCGACGTGCCGTGCTCGGTCCAGTCGCTGGGGTGGATGATCGAGAGCCAGCTGGAGAGGGACGAGGCCCTCGTGGCGACGGAGACCCTGGCCCGGGCTACCCGCCTGGCCCGGCTCCGCCCCGATGCGCCCGCCTCGTTGGACCTGATCCGGCTCTCCTGTCTGGTGGCCCTCGCCGCCGGGGACCCCGAGGCCGCGGCAGGCTTCCATGCGTTCGGTCGTGCCGTCGGCCCCGCCCAGCCGGCGGAGGGGCCGGAACGGTGCCACGACGGCCTCCGCCGGGTATACACCGACGGGCAGCTCCAGGAGGTGGCGGAGAGCCGCGCCGGCATCCCCCCTGGCGAGATGATCGACGAGATCCGCCGGTGGGCGGACCGCACCGCCGCGCCCAGAGGCGATGAGGGGGACCGGGTCGCGGCCGTTCCGAGTCTGTGAGTTCGGTCAGGACGCCGAGCGGGGGGCGTACATGATCACGGCCACGCCGATCAGGCACAGGGCGGCGCCGATCAGGTCATAGCGGTCGGGGCGGAACCCGTCGAAGGCGATGCCCCAGGCCAGGGACCCGGCCACGAAGACGCCCCCGTAGGCCGCCAGGATGCGCCCGAAATGGGGGCTGGGCTGGAACGTGGCGAAGAACCCGTACAGTCCCAGCGCCACCACTCCCGCTCCCACGAACAGCAGGCCCCTCCTCTCCCGGACTCCCTGCCAGACCAGGTACGCACCTCCGATCTCGGAGACGGCGGCGAGCAGGAACAGGACGATGGATCGGAGAATCGTCATCTGCGGTGCGGCCTCTGTGGGGCGGGGTCAGGTCCGCACCGAGATGTCTTCGATGATCCGCTCCAGGTCGAAACCCTGGGTGTTGTCATAGATCTCCTCCCCGTCGACCCGGATGGTGAACACACCTCCGTGGCCGGTCTTGAGGCGAACACCCTCCAGGTCTCGCCCGAAGTGCTCCAGGATCGCCTTCTGGGTGTCCACGGCCCGGTTCAGGTGGCCGCAGGGGACACAGTATTCGATCTCCACGTTGGTCATCGGACACTCCTTTCGTCGAGAGGGCGGATCAGGCGGGGACCCCGAACATGGCCTGGATGACGGGCTGGACCTCGTCGGGGCCGGTGACGTCCAGGGTCACCTCCCCGGAGCGAACGCCGATCGAGAACGAGAAGAAGTCGCAGCAGGCCTGCTCGTCCGCCGCCAGAGCGGCCAGCGCCGCCACGTCCACGTTGCGGGTGAAACGCAGCCGTATCCCAGTGGGGAGGGCCTCGTGCCCGCGTGCCTGGTGAGCCACCTCGTTCCAATCGCCGGTTCTTTCCTCCACCCGCTCCGGCTCCAGGGTGCAGCTCACGTCGGGGTGGGCCGTGCCAACGAGTGGCACCGCCGTCTCCAGGTGGGCTCCGCTCGACTCGCTCCAGCAGGCGCAGCCGTCGTCGCAGGCTCCCTCCACGGCGTGGGCGTCCAGACGGCTGGAGGCCCGCTGCAGCTGGGCGGTGAACGCCACGAGCTCTGCGATCTGCTGCTGGGCCTCCCCGATGCGGGTGGTGACGAGCTGGCGCATCCGGGACTGGACCCGCCCGCAGTCCTCCTGGCCCAGCAGGTCCAGCAGCTCGGTGATCTCGTCCAGGCTCAGGCCCAGGTGCTTGGCGCGGGAGACGAACCGCAGGGCCTCGATGTCGTCGTCGGTGTACTCCCGGTAGCCGGACTCGTCCCGCGCCGGGAGGATCAGGCCCTCCTTCTCGTAGTAGCGCAGCGCCGTGACGGTGAACCCGGTGATTCGGGCCGCTTCCGAGATCCTGTAGCCGTTCATATCCCCCGACCCTAAACCCTGGACCCGGGTCGAAGGTCAAGGCCCCCTCTCCGTCTTCGCGCATCATCTGCGGGAGCCCGCAGATGATGCGCGAAGACGGGTTCGGGGGGTCAGCCGGCTACGGCTGGACGGTGGCCCGGATCCGCGGCGAGTGCCGCCGAGCGGCGGACCGCCCGGCGCAGCAGCACGCCCCGCAGCTCCATGGGGATCTGGGTGACCGGGTAGGGAAAGTGCCGCCAGCCGGGGAGGGGAACCAAGACGATCACCGCCCCGGTGTGCTCTCCGGTCCCGTCCCACCAGTCGATGACCGCGTTCGACAGCCGGGGACCCACCACCATGACGCTTCCCGGGGGGAGGGGCTCGGCCCCCCGCGGCAGGTGGGAGCGCTCCTCGAGGACCCGGATGTCCCCGTCGGCTTCCAGGAGACGCCGGATGCCTTCACGCATCCCGGTGTCCGCCGCCACGACCACGGTATCGATCACATCCCGAGCATCGGACTCCCGGCGCCGGGCCACTAGGGACCAAGGACACCCCGCATGCCGTCCAGGGTCCCTGCGGGACGAGGTTGGGTCCTTCGGCTCTACGCGGGGACGCCTCCAGAGAACTCGTCGAGGGAGGGACTTCCGGCCCTAGCCGCATCGGGTGCCG
>JBKHJQ010000207.1:0-5184 GCA_046538055.1 Actinomycetota bacterium | reverse complement strand
GTCTCCGACCGTGGAAGAGCTCATCCTCGACACTCCCGCCGGGGCCGTGCCCGCCCGATTGGAAGGGGAGGGGAGCTGGGGGATCCTCCTCGCCACGGGGGCGGGAACCGGTCACGATCACCCCGGCGTGGCGGGCCTGCGCAGCCGCCTGGCAGCGGCAGCAACGGTGATGACCTTCGAATATGCCTACCGGGCGGAGGGAAGGCGCTTCCCGGACTCCCAGCCCAAGCTGCTGTCCGTCCACCGGGCGGCGGCGGCGCGGCTGCGGGAGCGGGTGGGACCCCGTCTGGTGCTGGCGGGACGCTCCATGGGAGGGCGGATGTCGACCATCCTCGCCTCCCAGGGCGAGGAGTGCGCGGGAGTCGTGGCGTATGGCTATCCCCTCCATCCCCCCGGCAAGCCCGATCGCCTGCGGGTCGATCATCTGGGAGACGTCCGCGTCCCCATCCTCTTTCTCACCGGGACCCGGGACGCCCTGGCCCGCTCCGATCTGGTGGATCGGTATCTGGCTATCCTTCCCACCGCCCGTCTCGTCCGGATAGATGGGGCGGATCACTCCTTCCGGCGCAAGGGAACGGCTCCCGGGGAGATGCTCGATCATCTGGTGGCGGAGACCGTCGCGTGGCTGGACGGGCTTGAGAAGCGAGAGAGATCCTGACCCCGGTTCTCCCGCGCATTCGGCTTGGCTAACGGGCCCTACTCCGGCCATAATCAATGCTCACCACCTCGCCCTGCAAGGAGTCTTCGTCATGGAACAAGTGAGTCTGCGCGCCCGGACCGGCCGGGTACCGGGCTCCCGCCACTCCCGTCGCTTGCGGCGGGAGGGCCAGGTACCGGCCGTCGTGTACGGACGGGAGCTGGAGGAACCCCTTCACATCGCGGTCGATGCCCGGGATCTGTACGGTGTCCTCCACACGGACGCCGGACTGAACGCCCTCATCACGCTCCACGTGGACGACGGAGACGAGATCCTGACGATGGCGAGAGTGGTGGAGCGGCATCCCTTCCGCTCCGAGTACCGGCACGTGGACTTCCAGAAGATCGCTCTCACCGAGACCATCACCACCGAGGTCCCCATCCACTTCGAGGGCGAGCCCATCGGAGTCCGGGAAGGTGACGGAGTGTTCAGTCCCGCCCGGACCAGCGTGGAGATCGAAGCACTGGTGACCCAGATCCCCGGGCACGTCGAGGTGGACATATCCGGTCTGGAGGTGGGAGACGCCCTCCGCATCGCCGACATGCCCGAGGTGGAAGGCGTCACCTACCTGGAGGATCCCGAATACGTGGTGGTGAGCGTCACCTACCCCGCCGCCGAGATCGAAGAGCCCGAGCCCGAGGCGGAGCTGTTGGAAGGCGAGGAGGCAGCCGAGGAGGCCGTCGAAGGCGAGGAGCCGTCCGGGGAGGAGTCCGGGGCCGAGGGCGAAGAGACCGCCGAAGAGGAGTGAGGGCCGTTGTCGGGCTTCGCAACCCGGGGCCCGAATACGAGCTGACACGGCATAACGTCGGGCACGAGGTGGTCCGGGCGGTGGCCGAATCCCGGGGCGAGCGGTTCAGCCGGAGACCGTCCCGGCTGCGATGCGAGACCGTCGAGACGCGGGTGGACTCCGAACGGGTGGTGCTGGCCGCGCCTCTCGGCTACATGAACGATTCCGGCCCGCCCGTTCGCGCCCTGGTCGACTATTTCGGCGTGCAGAGGGACGATCTCCTCGTCGTACACGATGACATCGACCTCGGCTTCGGCCGTCTGCGGGTCCAGGTGGGAGGCGGCACCGGAGGACACAACGGCCTGAGGTCGGTGGAGCGTGCTCTGGGTGACCGTCAGTTCGTGCGGCTCAAGGTGGGTGTGGGCCGGCCCCCCGGCAACATGGACCCGGCCGCCTACGTATTGCGCCGGTTTGCCCAGGCGGAGCGGGCCGAGGTGGATGCCATGGTGGCGGACGCCGCCCGGGTGGTGGAGACCTGGGTCACGGATCGGGAGGCGGCTACCCGGATGGCGGGAGAGCGAAGGGTCGGGTAGTCACATCACGGACGACTGACCCCGGGGGGCGCTCTATGATCGCCGCAAGTCCCCCCGCCTAGGAGACCAGCATCTCGGTACCCGACTATCTGGCGTTGGCACGGGTTCTGATCGTGCCGGTCATCATGGCCCTGACCCGCGCCGGGGACGAGCTCGCCCACAACCTGGGGTGGGCGGCGGCGGTGTTCTCGGTGGCCGCTCTCACCGACTTCCTGGACGGATACCTGGCCCGGCGCTGGAAGCAGGAGTCGGTCCTGGGGGCGTTCCTGGACACCACCGCCGACAAGGTCCTGGTCACCGGATCACTCCTGGCTCTGGTATCGATAGACCGGGTCTCCATCTGGGCGGCCATCATCATCATCTTCCGGGAGTTCGCGGTCATGGCCCTGCGGGGGGTCGTTGCAACGAGCGGCGGACTGGTCCGTCCCTCCACCTGGGGCAAGATCAAGGCCGCCTTCCAGTTCGGGGCGATCTTCCTGGCCTTCCTCCGGCTTCCGGACCGGTGGGGGCCCTGGTACCTGGACCAGTGGGCGATGCTGGTGGCGGTGATAATCACCGTCGCTTCGTTCTGGAACTACCTCTCGGCCTTCTGGCACGTCGTTCGCAAGCCGCAGAGGGTGTGACGGCCATGCGCGTGGGCCTGACGGGCGGAACCGGGGTGGTGGGCGGCGCCGTTCTCCGCCATCTGCAGTCGGCCGGGCACGAAGTCCGGGCCGTGGCTCGTTCGGGCGGAGCCGCCGACCGGCTGGTCGGGGAGGGGGCCGAGGCCCTGCCCGGCGACGTGACCGACCATACCGCGCTGGTCCGCGCCTTCGACGGCTGTGAGGTCGTGTATCACGTGGCGGGCGTGAACGAGATGTGCTCGCGGGATCCGGCCGCCATGTATCGCGTCAATGTGGACGGAACCCGCACCGTCCTCCGGGCCTGCGCCGCAGCCGGAGTGCGGCGCATGGTCCTCACCTCCTCGGCGGTCACGATCGGGGAAGAGCGGGGAGTGGTGGCCACCGAGGACACGCCCCACAGGGGCCGTTATCTGTCCCGGTACGAGCGATCCAAGCACCACGCCGAGCAGGTGGCCTTCAGCGAGGACTCACCGGTCGAGGTCGTCTCGGTCAACCCGAGCTCCTTCCAGGGGCCCGGGCGGGCTACCGGAACGGGCAGGATCATCCTGGGGGTGCTGCAGGGGAGGATTCGCTTCTTGGTCGAGTCGGACGTGACGATCGTGGACATCGACGACTGCGCCCGCGGCCACCTGCTGGCGGCGGAGCGAGGCCGTCCGGGGGAGAGATACCTGCTGAGCGGCTTCACCATGCGTGTGTCGGAGGCGGTGGATCTGGCGGCCGGGATGCTGGGTCGCCCCGTGTCGACGAGGATGCTGCCCCTACCTGTGGCCTGGGCGGGGTCGGCCCTGGTGGCTGCGCCCTTCTACCTGGCCCGTCGCCCGCCACCCCTCTGCCCCGAGATGGTGCGGGTCATCGCCCACGGCCACCGCCACGATGGGTCCCGGGCCACCCGCGAGCTGGGACTGGAGTACACCTCCGCCACCGAGACGCTCTCCCGTATGGTGGAGTGGTTCCGCCGGGAGGGCATGCTCACCGCGTGAGTGCCAACTGATTCGCCGGGGCTTCTACCATCGGTCCGTGACCCCACTCTCCTCCCTGGTCGAGCGTCTCCGCCCAGACCAGCTCCCGGCCGTTCCCGGCCGTTGGGCCGTCGGGACGGGGGCGCGTGCCCTGGCGCTGGCCGCCCTGGCATCGCGGTCCGATCGGGCCCTGCTGGTGGTCACACCCGGTGAGCGGGAGGCCGAGGAGCTGGTGGACGATCTGTCGCTCTTCCACGGGAATGTGGCCCATCTCCCGGCCTGGGAGACCCTCCCGTTCGAGCATGTCTCTCCCAATGCCCACACGATGGCGCAACGAGCGAGGGCTCGCCACGTCCTGGCGGGACAGGTGCCGGGGAGCGTGGTGGTGGCTCCCGTGCGGGCCGTCATCCAGCGGGTGAGCCCATCGTCGGTGGAGCCGATCGTGTTCACCCGGGGGAGGGAGGTCGACCTCCCGGAGCTGTCCCGACGCCTGGCGAGGGCCGGCTATCACCGTTCCGACCGTGTCGAGACGCGGGGCGAGTTCGCGGTGAGGGGTGGGATCGTGGACATCTTCCCCGCCCAGGCGGACGCTCCGGTGAGGATCGATCTGTGGGGCGATGAGGTGGAGGACCTCCGCATCTTCTCGGTGGCATCGCAGAGGTCGGCCGACCCGGTGGACGCCGTGGAGGTCTATCCCGCCCGGGAGCTGCGTCCCGAGGGGGAGGTGGCGGAGCGGGCGGCACGTCTGGTGGCCGAGGAGCCGTGGGCGGCCGGCACCTTCGAGAGGCTGGCCAACGGTCAGATGTTCCCGGGGATGGAGTCGTGGCTGCCGTGGCTGGTTCCCGAGCGCAGCGCCCTGGATGAGGCGGACGGAGCGGCGGTCGTGCTGGTGGACCCGGGACGCTCCCGCGACCGGGCGCGGGATCTGATGAAAGAGGAGCAGGAGCTGGCTGCCGCTCTGGCCCCGACATGGGGGGAGAGAGCGCCGGAGGCGGGAGAGCATCCGCTCCTCTACGGGGACCTGGACCCCCGGGGCCCGGTGCTGGAGATGCCTGCGGTTCCCTCCGGGCCGGGAGACCCCGTGCTCGAAACCCGGGGATTCGATGCCACGGCCGGGGACCCCGAATCGGTGGCGGGGGAGCTGGGGCGCCTGGTGGCACAGGGCATGGCGGTGGTGGTGGCTATGGACGGCGAAGCCGCCGCCTCCCGCGTATCGCGGGTCCTGGAGGAGCAGGGGATGAGCATCGATGTCGCCCAGCGCTACGGAGGTGCCTCCGTTGTGCTTCCCATCGGCATCCACCACGGCTTCGTCGCCCCGGGCCCGGGGATGGCGGTGCTGGGCGAGCAGGAGGTGGCAGGTCGCCGGCGCTCCCATCGCCGGGCGGGACGGACCGGCCCTCCTCCGCGGGAGGACTTCGGGGACCTGGTGGAAGGCGACTACGTCGTCCACCATCAACACGGGATCGGGCGTTTCGAGGGCCTGGTGTCACGCACGATGGCGGGAGTGGAACGCGAGTACCTGGTGGTCGCCTACCACGGGGGGGACCGCCTCTATGTCCCCACCGACCAGCTGGCGGCCGTCACC
>JBKHJQ010000206.1:0-5222 GCA_046538055.1 Actinomycetota bacterium | reverse complement strand
GCCCGCTCCTACGTGCCGCTGCACCCGGACCGGCCGATCCGGCTGGAGTATGGCTCCGGCCGCCCGCTGGAGCAGCGCATGACGCCCCACCGGATCGTCGGCCGCTGGTTCTCCTTCGCTTCCGACTGGGACCTGCCGGACGGGGCCCGGGGCGCCACGGCAAAGGCATTCCTGAACCCGGACCCCGGCCTGATCGCCGGCTTCACGCCGACGGACGTGTTCCTGAAGCAGTTCGCGGCGACTCCGCCGGACGAGGTGCACCCGGAGCAGGCGGCGGTGGAAATCTACCAGGCCCTGAACCGCGACCCGGCCGAGGACCTGATGGAGGCGGTGGGAGAGCACGACGCGGGACTGATCGTGATCGGGATCCGGACCCGATCCGCCACCGGCAAGTTCCTGTTGGGCTCCAACGCCCTCGAGATCCTCCACGACGCCGCCGTCCCCGTCCTGTGCGTGAAGAGCGACGCCGCCGTCAAGGCGTCTGGCGACTCAGCGGCAGCACAGTGACCCCGGCCACCAGGGTGCTGGCCAGGAACCCCAGATAGACGATCCCCGGCCCGCTCGACCAGGCGAAGTCCCCGGGGTAGCGGGCCAGGGCCCACGCCTGCAGCAGCGAGAAGGCCACGTACCCCAGGGCGGCGGGACGGAGGCGCCGGGCGCAGTTCTCCACCAGGGCGTGCGCCGCGGCCACTCCCAGGCTCACCACCCAGGCCCCGATGGCCCGCCCCGTCAGGGCGGTGAGGGGCCACGGCCACCAGTCGGCGGCGGAGGTGGGGCTGACCAGCAATGCCAGGCCCATGGCCCCCAAGAGCAGTGCCTGGGCAGCCACCAGGACCCGGACCCAGGAGGGTAGGGCAGCCACGCGCTCGGGATCGCCGCCCGGCCTCCATGCCTGGACCAACCAGAGGGAGGCCATCACCACCGGCACCGTGGCGTAGATGGCGATCCATCCCCAAGTCACCGCCCGGGTGGCGGCGCCAAAGGACGCTCCCAGGTGGAAGTTCTCCAGGTGGAGGAGGGTCACACCCAGGGTGAGGGCGGTGAACACCAGCACGGTGGGGACGGCGATCCGGGCATTGGCCCAGATCTTCTCCCGGGCGGCGGCGAACTGGAAGAAGACGCTGGACCAGTAGGCGGCTCCCAGGAAGGCGGCGGTGAGGGGTGGGTCGATCGTCCAGGCGAAATACTCCTCGGTGCGCTCGGAGAAGACGAAGAGCTGGATGCCGGCCAGGGCGACCAGGGTCCCCGCCACCACCAGGAGGCGGCGCATCCCCGGCGCCACCACCCGGGCAGAGGCCAGGCTGGGCCTGCTCACGACGCTCGCCCCAGGCACTGATGGACCTGCTGGATGGCGATGGCGCCGGCACCCACCGCCGAGGCGACCCGCTTCACGGATCCTCTCCGCACATCTCCCACGGCGAACACCGCCGGCAGCGACGTCTCCATGCTGAAGGGGAGGCGGTCCGCCCCGAAGCGCTCCGGGTCTACGTCCCGTCCCGTGCGGATGAAGCCCCATTCGTCCCGGTCCACCGCCTCGGCCAGCCACCCGGTGTGGGGTTGGGATCCGATCAGCACGAAGAGCCCGTCCGCGGCGGCCTCCTCCTCGACACCTGTCTTGTTGTCCCGGATCGCGAGGTGGGTCAGCCGCTCTTCGCCCCCTCCGCCAGCCACCTCGGCCATGTAGCGTATCTCGATGTTGGGGGTGGTCTCCATCTCGGTGATCAGGTAGCGGGACATGCTGGCCGCCAGGCTGGGACCCCGCACCAGCAGCGTCACGTGGTCCGCGAACCGGGCCAGGTAGACGGCCGCCTGGCCGGCCGAGTTGCCTCCCCCCACCACGAACACCCTCCCGCCTCGCATCCCCGGTGCCTCGGTCACCGCCGCTCCGTAGTAGACGCCCCGGCCCAGCCTCTCCTCCAGGGAGGGGATCCCCAGCCGCCGGTACTCCACGCCCGTGGCGACCACGACGGAGCGGGACCGCACCGTGGACCCGTCGGAGAGGTCGAGCTGCAGGTCTCCGTCCTCGCGCCTCAGGCCCGTGGCCCAGCGCATGAAATGGAAGGTCGCCCCAAAGCTCCACGCCTGGTGGAAGGCGTTGAAGGCGAGCTTGCTGCCGCTCACTCCCCGGGTGAAGCCCGGGTAGTTTCGGATGAGGGAGGACGTGCCCGCCTGGCCGCCCACGGCCTGCTTCTCGATCACGATGGTCTCCAGTCCTTCGGAGGCGGCGTAGACGGCCGCTGCCAGGCCGGCCGGGCCGGCCCCCACCACCGTCACGTCCCATCGCCGGTCGGGGGGCGGGCGCATGATCCCGGAGGCGTCCGCGATCTCCATGTCGGTGGGGTTCTCCAGCACCGTGGGGCTGGATGTGAACAGGAGCACGACGACGGGGAGGGAGGGATCCTCCAGCCCCAGGCTGGCCAGCATGCCCCGTCCGGTGTCGTCGTGGGCGTCGTAGAAGCGGACGGGGATGTGGTTGCGGGTGAAGGTGTCGCGCAGCTCCAGGGTGCGGGCGGAGGGATCGCCGATGATGCGCACCGCCTCGAAGCCGGGATCCTGTCCCAGGGCCCAGTCCCCCAGGGCGTCGGTCACCGCCGCGTGGAAGTCCTCGTCCCGGGGTTGTTCGGGACGGATCAGGTAGAGGTCGATGTCGCCGGTGGCGAGGGAGTCGAACATCTCCCGGGCGCGGGCGAAATCCCCCCAGATCACCACCGGGGCGCGTTGGGCGGCGGGGTGGGTCCGGCGCACGGAGGCCAGGAAGGCGATTCCGTCGGGGTCCTCGTCGTTGAGCCCGGCCACCACCAACGCCACGGGCTTTGACCGGCGCAGGTGCTCCTCCAGGATCGCCCTTCCCGCCTCGGGGGAGTCGGCTTCCAGCACGTCGTAGTCGGCCGCGTACCGTCCGGAGATCTCGCCGACCACGATGCGCCGGGTCGTGTCGTGCCGGGCCACGATCAGGATCGTTGGCTTGTTCTGATCCGTCGCCACGCTGCCTCCGCTTCTACCCCCTTCGATGCTAGGCCAGCGGAACCAGGGCGGGCGGGCCGGTGGTGGCCCTTTCAGGGATCTTTCCATTCCACCGCTCCACCCGCACCAGGCAGGTCTGGGCGCTGGGGCCCTGGGCCAGGCCCGACGTGCCCTCGTCCCGGGTGAGGGCGTTGGGGTTGCCGGCCACCTCCAGGGAGTCGGGGTCGGCCGGGTCGACAGGGTCGTACCAGGCGCCGGTCGCCAGCTCGACCACCCCCGGTCTCACCCCGTCGTCGACGACCACACCCGCCAGCGTGGATCCCCGGTCGTTCCAGAGCCGGGCGATGTCCCCGTCCTCCAGGCTCCTTCCTGCCGCGTCGGCCGGGTGGATGCGGAGTGGCTCGCGTCCCGCCACCTTGCTGGCCTGGCTGATCTCGCCGTGGTCCCATTGGGAGTGCAGCCGGGTGCGGGGCTGGTTGGATATCAGGTGGAGCTGGTCGGTGTCGGCTCCGCCCAGCCACTCGCAAGGCTCGATCCAGGCGGGATGGGCGGGGCAGCCCTCGGGCTGGGCGACCTCCAGGGTCTCCGACCAGAGCTCGATGCGGCCGGACGGAGTGGGGAGGGCGTTGAGATCGGGGTCGTGGCGGAACTCGGCCAGGAGGATCCGCTCGGCGCCCGGCCGGGGCGGCTGGCGATGGTGTCCCCGCTCCCAGAACTCCTCGAAGGAGGGGGCGGTGTCGTCCCGGCGGCGGATCCGCTCCCACATCCAGATGAGCCACTGGCGTTCGCTCCGCCCCTCCGTGAAGTCCTGGCCGACGCCCATGCGGTCGGCCAGTCCGGCGAGCACCTCGTGGTCGGAACGGGCCTCCCCCGGCGGGGAGACGGCCTGATGCATGGCGATGAGATGGTCGTCGGCGGGGGCTCCTCCGATGTCGTCCCGTTCCAGGGGGAGGGTGACCGGGAACACGATGTCGGCTCGCCGGGCGGTGGGGGTCCACCACGGTTCGTTCACGATCACCGTCTCCGGTGTCTGCCAGGCTCGCATCAGGCGTCCCAGGTCCTGGTGGTGGTGGAAGGGGTTGCCTCCCGCCCAGTAGACCAGGCGGATGTGGGGGTAGATCCGGTCCTCCGTGTCGTAGGTGTACTTCTCGCCCGGGTGGAGCAGCATGTCGGCGATCCGGGCCACCGGTATGAACTCCTCGGTGGGGTCAGCACGCCGGGGCAGGGCGGGGAGGGGGATGCGGCTCACCCCGTTCCCGATCGAGCCCACCGCCCCGTAGCCGAGTCCGAACCCGCCGCCCGGCAACCCGATCTGGCCGAGTGCGGCCGCCAGGGCGATCGTCGCCCAGAAGGGCTGCTCCCCGTGGTCGGACCGCTGCAGGGCCCAGGCGGCGTTGACCATGGTGCGGTGGTTGGCCATGTCCGCCGCCAGGGCGCTGATCCGCGCCGGCTCGGTGTCACATATCGCTGCGGCCCAGGCCGGGTCCTTGGGGATGGAGTCGGACTCGCCGGTGACGTAGGAGGCCAGCCGCTCCCAGCCCACGGTGTAGCGCTCCAGGAAGTCCTCGTCCACCGTGTCGTGGCGGATCAGCTCGTGGATGAGGCCCAGCATCAGGGCCGTGTCGGTGTTGGGGCGGATGGGGAGCCATTCCGCCTCCGGCAGGTCGGAGCGGACCGGCCCCACGTTGATGAAGCGGGTGCCGGCCTCCAGGCAGGCCCGGATGTGGCCGGACAGGAGGTGGCGGGCATGGCCGCCCGACTGCACCTGGCTGTTCTTGTGGGGGACACCGCCGAAGGCCACGAACAGCTCCGTGTGCCGGGCCAGCACCGACCAGGAGGTGTGGTCCTCCTGGACCTTGTTGTAGGAGTACCCCAGGACGTGAGGGACGATCACCTCCGCCGCCGCCAGGCTGTAGGTGTTCTTCTTGGTGGTGGAGCCGCCGATGAGGGCCATGAACCGGCCGAGCTGGCTCTGGGCGTGGTGGAAGCGCCCGGCCGACGCCCAGCCGTAGGAACCCGAGTAGATGGCCTGGTTGCCGTAGCGGGCCCGCACCCGCTCCAGCTCTGCGGCGGCCAGGTCCAAGGCGGTGTCCCAGTCCACCTCCACGAACGGCTCCACCCCACGGAGATGGGTGTCGGTCCCGGGCCCTCCCTCCAGCCAGCTCCGGCGGACGGCGGGACGCCGGACCCGCAGCGGATGATCGTGGGCGGTCATGGACCGGCCGATGGGGGAGGGATCGGGGTCGCCCGGGAAGGGG
>JBKHJQ010000205.1:0-5234 GCA_046538055.1 Actinomycetota bacterium | reverse complement strand
GGCCACGCCTGATGCCGGTCCGGGGTGTTGTCACGACGGCCGGCGGACCATGATCTCGAGCCGGACGAACGTCTGGTCGAAGGTTCCATCCGACCGGCGTAGCCTTTCGATCTCCCCGGCAGCGGCCTCCTCGATGGCCCGGGAATCTCGCCTGGGTGCTTCCCTGATCACCGCCACGGCCGCTTGAGTGCGAAGGAGGCCGATTGCCTGCTGACGCGTGAATCGGCGCCTTTGGGCGACGGTCCTGACTGCCTCGTCTGCCATCTCGAAGCCCGCTTCTTCGACCAGGTCGAATACCGCACCAGCATTCGGGAAGGGCAGTGGCGGGGGTGTGCCGAACCTGTCTGCCAGGTCGTTGACGACCTCGATCAGGCGGGGGACATTGCCGGCACCGGCAGATTCGGAATGGAACCATCCGCCGGGTCGGAGAACGCGAAACACGGCTTGGAAGACCCGGGGATAGTCGTCCATCGGGATCCAGTGCAGCATGGCGCGGCTCAGCACCTTGTCGATCGATCCCTCAGCGAACAGGTCGTCGAACGTCTCGGCGGAGGCCTGGAGGAACTCCAGGCCGGGCCGGCTGTGTCTCCTGGCGGCTTGCAGCATGGAGGGGTCCGGCTCCACTCCGATCACCCTTCCCGTCGGGACCGACTCTGCGACTCGGGCTGTGAACTCCCCGCTGCCACAGCCCAGGTCCACGATCGTGTCACCCGGTTCAGGTGGTAGCCGGTCGAGGAACCAGTCGTCGAGCGCACGGTGATGCTCGGCCTCGCCGGCATATCGAGCGCCGTTCCAATCAGTTCCCATCGTGATCCCGCCAGGTCTCGAGCAGCATACGGGTCGCAAGCTAATCGGGAGCGGCGCAGCCCGCCCACGTCGAGACCCGGTTCCGGGTCACCCGGGCGCCGTCAGACCCGGGATTGTGGCGGCTCATCCCCACCGCAACTACGGTCGAGTCACTGAGCTCGACGAACAGGAACCGGCATCGAGACCCAGCTGAACCGTGAGGTGGTGGAATCACGGGACGGGACACCCATCGGGTACGCCCGCCTGGGTTCAGGCCCACCGCTCGTCATCGTCCATGGTGCGTGGGCAAGCGGGGACTCCTACCTGCCACTCGCGGAGGTGCTCGGAGAGGACTTCTCCTGCCTTGTCATGGACCGCCGCGGGCGGGGCAACAGCGGCGACGGCCCCAAGTACGATCTCCAGCGCGAGCTGGCCGACATCCAAGCCGTGCTCGACGTTGCCGGACGGGGTGCCGGCCTCCTGGGACACTCGGGCGGGGCCATATACGCCCTCGAGGTCGCCCTGCATGCCGACATCAGCCGACTGATCGTCTACGAGCCGCCCCTACGCCAGCACCTGGACGCAGATACTCACGACTTCCTCGACCGCTTCCGTTCCGCCGTGGAGAACGGCAGGAACGAGGAAGCGACGGCGATGTTCTTCCGGGAGATGGCGGGCATGGACGAGGGGGCCCTGGGAGCATTCCGGTCCACGCCTGCCTGGCAGGAGCGGGTGCCACGCGCCTGGACGGTCGTACGCGAGATGCAGGCAATGCTGGATGCCGCATTGCGCATCGAGCGCTACAGCTCTGTGCCCGTCCCGACTTTGGTGCTGGTCGGGACCGAGACGCCCGACCAGGACGTGGCAGCGATGCACCAGCTCCACCGGGTGATACCTGACAGCCGGATTGCCGAGCTGCAGGGCCAGGCGCACCTGGCGCATCTCACCGCACCCCGGCTCCTCGCCAGCGAGGTGGCCGGCTTCCTGGCGAATACCGCCGATACCTAGAAACGGGACCTCGCTCTGCTGTCGGGAGCAGCTGAAGCAGGAACGGGTCAGACACGTCGACCCTGATGGAGTCCGGGAGGGCGGTTCCCACGTCTCACGAACCCGCGAGGACGTAGACTGCGGCCGCGAGGCTCGCTGCCGTTGCCACGAACCGCGAGAGCGACCGCCTGCGAATTATCGCCCCCGCCAGGGCGGCCGACCAACCCCGGAGCCCGGTGTCACCAGGACCGTCGCAACCGCGGCCAGGACAGCCGTGATGGCGAGGACGATCCCCCGCCCATCGACACCGTGGACGTCACCAACCCAGATATCGCTGACATCACCGCATCCTATGGCAGACGGGTCGTCCCATCGCAGACCAGAGCACTCATGCAGAAGCCTGTCTCGAGGACCGTGGATCGGTCGCATTTCGATGGCGCCGGCGGAGCTGCTCTGGAAGCCGACCACTGCCGACCCGGGTGCATCGACGGCACTTCTCGACTCGACCTTCAGGCACCCAGCGTCGCAGGTCTGCCCGGTGATCCCGACGGCGCGGGCGGCGTGGCAACCGTGCCCACCGAGGTGACCAGCATCGGTGCCGCCTCGGTCTCGAAGAAGTCGGACACCGGATCGTCGAAGAAGGTGAGGCCGGTTGCTCCCAAACCCAGCGTGAAGGCACACAGCGACAGCCGCCCCGAGACGATCCCGGCCTCGAGCTGGGCCATCCGATAGCCCCGGGAACCCAGTGCGTCGATGACCGAGGCCAGATCGGCGGAATGGAACACGGTGTAGGCCGAGTCGCCACCCAGTGCCTGCCCCAGACACAGGGCGGCGCTCCGCCGGCGAATGGAATCGGTCGTCCCCAGCATCTGCAACTCGCCTCCTGCGTAGCGGTACCGGCCCGGCTGGAGGCCTTCGACCGCATGAACCGTCAGGTAGTGGTGGAGCAGCGTCCCTCCCCCTGCAGCGTCGATTCCCGTCCTCCGAGTGGCGGCGGCCAAGGGCCAGCGGAGGTGATCCCCCGGCACCTCCCGCGGGAGCATCCTGCGGGTGGAGCCCCGACGGAGGATGACCGCCTCGATCGGATCTTCCGGTTCGACCTCGTGCCCGACGCGGGCGGGAGCAGGGGCCGCCGCCTCCCTTCCCGCCTCCCTCCAGGCGGCGACTTCCGCTCCGTCCAGGGTGCTGGCGGCCTGAGCCTCCTCGAGCAGGGGAAGCCGGATCGGCCGGGGTGCCACGGGCGAGACATCCGGATGGAGAGGCTCGAGAGTGTTGGGAGGCAACGGAGGAGGTTCTCCCGACGGTCCCAGTTCCACCACCGCCAGGGGCATCTCCTCTACACCATCCACGCCCAGGAGCTCGCTTGCGGCTTCGTCGTCGAAGCCGAGCAGCGTGCGGTGATCCAGGCCATGCGCGTCGGCCACGGCGGTGAGGTTGGCGACGATGGTCCCTCCGTCCCAGTAGAGGTGGCGCCACCCTCTCTCCCCGTACTTCCATGTCGTCCGCCAGGGGATCCCGGTGAGGACGAAGGCCACCGGGGCACCGACGCCGAGCCGGCCGCGGAGGTCGCCCCGGCGCAACCGGGTGAGGGCGAAATCCAGCGGGGAGAAGTGGTGGATGCCGGGCTCGATCCCCGTTTCGGCGTCCCCCACGACCACATAGATCTCCACGGGGTGGAGGTTCCCTGCCGACATGGCGGCCCGGAAGTAGATCCTCCGGCCATGCCTGCTCATCATCCGGGTCACACCGGCACTCAGGAAGAGGAGGGTCGCCACCATCTCGGGGTCGAGGGGAGCCTCGTTCCCTGTGACGCCGCTCAGCACGTCGGCTCCTGGCAGTGACGAAGGCACTACCCGACGAGGCAGGTCCAGGCGTTCCAGCCCCGTGTACTCCTTGAACGGACGAGGAGCATTCCGGGGGTCGAGCCGCTGGTACTCCACCAGCCGCTCGGGGCTGGCGGGCGGTGTCCCGTGCTTGGTCGATTCGTGCAGCCGAATCGCGCTGACGCCATCGTTCATGCCCCGACGGTATTCCGGCTGGGAGGGATGACAACCCGCAGCAGGCCGGCCGGCCGGAACCTGGGGATGGGTGGGAGGCGCCGCCGTGAGCCCCCTCTGGATCACTTCGGCGCGACGCTCCTCCGCATGACGCAGTGGTTCTTGCCCTTGGGCCGCTCGTAGGTGAAGCCGGCCTGCTCGAAGAGGCTTCGGGTTCCGTTGTAGAGGAACGAGGCGGAGATCTTCTCTCCCCGGGTGTCTTGAGGATAAGCCTCCACCAGGCCACCGCCCCTCCTTGCGATCAGGTCCAGGGCACCCGCCAGTGCCGCAGCCGACACGCCCTGGCGCCGGTAGTCGCGGTCTACGAAGAAGCAAGTGAGCCGGTAATCCGGAGGCTCGACCAGCCCCGCCTCGTACTCCTTGCGGTGGTAGATGCTGGGCAGCTCCTCGGGTGTCCCGTACTGGCACCAGCCCACGGCCCGTTCACCGTCGAAGACCAGAGCCGCATGGGCCTGGCCCTCTTCGACCAGCCGCCGTTTCAGCCTCCGGTTCCCCTCGGGGCTCTGCCCTCTCTCGGGGAGCTTGGGATGGAACGCCAGGCACCAGCAGCCGCCCCAGACGCCGTTGTGTCTTTCCGCCAGCCGGGCGAAGGCGTCCCACGTGTCGGAACCGAGCGGTTGCACGGTGTACTCAGGCACGACGCCAGGCTAGACGGCGGTCCCCGCCACAGGCCCGCAGAACGGCGACGTCCCCGCCCATCTAGCTGCCCGCCCCGGTGTGCACCCAGCAGAGGCAGAAGGGATGGCCGGCGGGATCGGCGTAGACCTGGAAGTTGTCGCGTTCGTCGGTGTCCGCCGCCGGTTGCAGGAGCCTCGCCCCCAGAGACATCACCTCTTCATGGGCGGTGTCGATGTCGTCCACCCAGAGGTCGAGATGGATCTGTTGGGGTGGACTCCCGTTCGGCCAGTCGGGTGGCACATGGTCGGGGGCGAGTTGGACTCCCATCCGGGACGCCCCGTCGACGAACACCATGTGCCAGTCCTCTTCGGCGTCCACCGTGCCGCCCAGCACCGCCGCCCAGAAGCTGCTCTCGGAGTCCAGGTCGGAAGCGTCGAACACGACGACCTGGTGGTTCATTCTCATGGGTTCTCCTCTCGTCCTCCACGGGAGCTCCTTGTCCCTCGATCCTGCCACCGACATAGGACAGGTGCTGTCCGCATACCGACGTCGAGGCATCGGGCGATCACCCGATGGCAACCGGGGCTCCGACAGATAGGTTCTCGCCCACCGGAGGGCGCGAGAGAGGAGAGGCGATGCCCCGGGCACACGTGAACGGAGTGGACCTGTACTACCAGACGGCAGGTGCGGGAGAGCGGATCGTCATGACCCACGGAGCCTGGACGGATGGCCGCACCTGGCAGGCGGTGACGGAGCGACTGGCCGACCGGTTCGAGATAGTGGCGT
>JBKHJQ010000204.1:0-5251 GCA_046538055.1 Actinomycetota bacterium | reverse complement strand
GGCCCGAACCTCGCGTTCGGGGTCCAGGAAGCGCTCCACAATGCGCCGTCCCCGCTCCGTGTCGGCACCCACGACCATGACAGGCATACGTCCAAGGTAGCGGTGATCCGAGGGTGAGCCTGAAATCGCGATCCCGGTATTGAGTTGTGGGTGATGAGTATTGGGTCACATGCCGCGTCTCTCGCTGACCGGTATTCTCCACAGATGCCGGGCCGGACCGATTCGCGTGCCGCAACCGACCCGCCCCGTTCTCTGAGAGACGGCGGGTTGGCGGGAGTTGGGACCCATTACTTACCACCCAATACCCAGTACCGGTTGCGTACTGCGGGTAGAGCCGTCTCGTCGCGTATCACGGCTATGCGCATATGCGAATTGGGCTGATCCTCAGAGTGAGTAGAATCTGTCCCTCGCCGACTGATGGGAGCCCTATCTCGTGAGCGACGCTCCGCCCCTCTACGACCCCCGATTCGAGCACGACGCCTGCGGTGTCGGCTTCATCGCAGCCCGGGACGGCTCTGCCTCCCACCGGCTGACGAAGCTGGCCGTGGAGTGCCTGCAGCGGTTGGATCATCGGGGAGCCAAGGCGGCGGACGGCACCGGAGACGGGGCCGGGCTTCTGACCCAGGTCCCCTACCGGCTGCTCCAACGGGACCTGGAGGCGGCGGGTGTGGAGGTGGCACCCGAAACGCGGCTGGGGGTGTTGGTCTGCTTCCTGCCTCCGGAGGAGGCCGAAGAGCACCGCCGGATGGTGGAGAAGGCGGTGGCGGCCGAGGATGCCGAGGTCGCGTACTGGCGTTCGGTTCCGGTTGATCCCTCCGTTCTGTCGGAGCGGGCGTTCGAGAGTCTCCCACTCATACAGCAGGCGATCGTCGTTCCCTCCCAGGAGATAGACACGGACGCCTTCGAGCGCCTTCTCTTCCTGGTGCGCAAGTCGATCGAACGGACGGAAGCCGCCCCCGGATTCTCGGTGCCCTCTGCCTCCTGCCGGACGGTGGTGTACAAGGGCCTGTTCACCGCGGCCGACATCGCCCAGTTCTACTGGGATCTGGCCGACCCCGACTACGAGACGGCCTACGCCATCTTCCATCAGCGGTACTCCACCAACACCTTCCCCTCCTGGGAGATCGCCCAGCCGTTCCGATCATTGGCCCACAACGGCGAGATCAACACCATCTCCTCCAACCGTTCCTGGACCCTGGCCCGGGAGAACGCGGCTCTCGTTCCGGGCCGGAACCCCACCGTCTGGGGTGACCGCATCGCCGACGTCCGTCCCTTCCTCCAGCCCCAGCAGTCCGACTCGGGCAGCCTCGACAACATGTTCGAGCTCCTGATCCGCTCCGGACGTGACCTCGCCCACGTCAAGGAAGTCCTCATCCCGGCGGCGTGGGAGAACGTGGCTGACCTCACCCCCGATCTGCGGGCCTTCCACGAGTACCAGGCATTCCTCACGGAGCCGTGGGACGGGCCGGCCGCCATCGCCGCCACCGACGGCGTCGACCTCCTGGCCGGACTGGATCGCAACGGCCTCCGCCCGGCCCGATGGGCCATAACGCCCGACGTGGTGCTGGTCGCCTCCGAGGCGGGCGTCTGCCCCGAGGAGGAGTCCCGGGCGGAGCGCACCGGCCAGCTCGGTCCGGGCGACATGCTGCTGTTCGAGCGCCGCACGGGCCGTGTTCGCTTCGGGGAGGAGATCCGGGCCGATCTCGCCGCCCGGGTGCCGTACGAGGACTGGATCTCCACCGAGACCCTATACGTCCAGCATCCCTTCGACCGGGAGGCGGACGACCGCTTCGACGCGGCCGCCCTCTGCCGGTCCTTCGGCTACACCGCCGAGGAGCGCCGCCTGATCCTCTCGGACATGGCAGAGGGCAAGACCCCGATCGGCTCGATGGGAAACGACACTGCCCTGGCGGCGATGTCCGAGCAGCCCCGCCGCTCCTCCCGGTACTGCCACCAGCTCTTCGCCCAGGTCACCAACCCCCCCATCGATCCGATCCGGGAGCAGCTCGTGATGTCGCTGCGCACCTACCTGGGCTCGCGAGGGTCGCTCCTCGACGAGGTGGCGAGCGACGCCCATCTGATAGAGCTGTCCTCCCCGATCCTCTCCGACGCCGAGCTGCAGGCCATCGTCTTCTCGGGGGATCCCCGCTTCTTCTCCCACTGGATAGCCGCCACGTGGCCGGCGGCAGACGGCCCGGAGGGCATGGCCGCCCGGATGAGGGCGGTGTGTGACGAGGCGGAGGAGGCGGTCCGGGCGGGTGCCACGATCGTCGTGCTCTCCGATCGGGAGATGGACGTCGACAACGCCCCCATCCCCATGACATTCATGGTGGGAGCGGTCCATCAGCGGCTCATCGATGCCGGGATCCGGATGCAGGCCTCCCTGGTGGTGGTCTCGGGAGAGCCGCGGGACTCCCACGACCTGGCCATGCTGGTGGCGGCCGGAGCGTCGGCGGTCAATCCCTACCTGGCCACCGACCAGGTCCGCGCCCTCGCCGAGGAGGGAATCGTCAACCTCGATCCCATCGTCGCCCAGGAGAACTACCGCTCCGCCCTTCAGTCCGGCCTCCTCAAGATCATGTCCAAGATGGGGATATCCACCGTGTCCGCCTATCGCGGCTCGGAGCTCTTCGAGGTGGTGGGCCTCGACTCCGAGGTGACGGATCTGGCGTTCCGCAACGCCCCCCGGCGCACCGGGGGGATCGGGTTGGCCGACCTGGCCGCCAAGGTGCTGCAGTTGCACTCGGGGTACGAGGGAGGGGAGGAGTTCCCGGGCGGCTTCTACAAGGCGCGGCGGGGAGCCGACTACCACGTCACCAACCCGGGCACGGTCCTGGCCCTGCAGCGAGCGGTGCGCTCGGGGGAGCAGGAGGACTGGCAGACCTACCTGGAGAAGATCGAAGACCGTCCCCCCATGCAGCTACGCGACCTGCTGCGGTTCGCGCAGCGGCGGCCCGTCCCGCTGGAGGAAGTGGAGCCGGCGGAGAGGATCATGCGCCGGTTCGTCACTGCCGCCATGAGCCACGGCGCCCTCTCCACCGAGACGCATGAGGCGTTGGCGGAGGCCATGAACCAGATGGGCGCCCTCTCCAACTCCGGGGAGGGAGGAGAGGCTCCCGAGCGCTACGGGACCTCCAAGAACTCGGCCATCAAGCAGGTGGCCTCGGGCCGGTTCGGTGTCACACCCGGCTACCTGGTCTCGGCCGAGGAGATGCAGATCAAGATGGCCCAGGGATCCAAGCCGGGGGAGGGCGGGCAGCTCCCCGGTCACAAGGTCTCCGCCGAGATCGCCCGCCTCCGGCACACCGAGCCGGGGATCGGGCTCATCTCGCCGCCTCCCCACCATGACATCTACTCGATCGAGGACCTGGCGCAGCTCATCTTCGACCTGAAGGCGTTCAAGCCCACCGCCCGCGTGTCGGTGAAGCTCGTGTCCGAGCCGGGAGTGGGAACCGTGGCGGTGGGAGTTGCCAAGGCTCTGGCCGACGGCATCCTCATCTCCGGTTCGGACGGCGGCACCGGCGCCTCCCCGCTGGAGTCGATCAAGCACGCCGGCTCACCCTGGGAGCTGGGCCTGGCAGAGGCCCACCAGGTGCTGGTGGCCAACGGGCTCCGCTCATCTATCGCCCTCGAGACCGACGGCGGGCTCCGGACGGGCCGGGACGTCGTCATCGCCGCTCTGCTGGGAGCGGAGCGGTTCGGCTTCGGCACCCTTCCCCTGCTGGCGCTGGGCTGCAAGATGGTGCGCCAGTGCCACCTCAACACCTGCCCGGTGGGGATCGCCACCCAGCGAGAGGACCTGCGGGCCAAGTTCACGGGAGCCGCCGAGCAGGTGGTGGTGATGTTCAAGATGCTGGCCGAGGAGGTGCGCACCCATCTGGCCTCCCTGGGGGCCCGCACCCTGGGCGAGGTGATCGGGCGGGCGGACCTGCTCCAGCCCATCGACCATCCCATGACCCAGGGCCTGGCCAACCTGCTGGTGCGGGCCGAGGGCCGGCTCCAGCATCCCGGTTTCCGCCGCCCGGACGTCTCCCGCCTGTCGACCCGGCTCGTGCATGAGGCGAGTGCCTCCATCGAGACGGGGACCCCCATCCAGCTCTCGTTCCCCGTCTCCAACGTGGACCGGACGGTGGGAGCGGGCCTGTCGGGGGCTATCGCCGCCCGTTACGGCGACGACGGCTTGCCGGAGGGGACCCTCTCGGTGCATCTCTCGGGCACGGCCGGCCAGAGCCTGGGTGCCTGGATGCCCCGGGGAATGAGCCTGACCCTGTCGGGGACCGCCAACGACTACGTCGGCAAGGGCATGGGAGGGGGTCGGATCGTGGTTCGCCCTCGGCCCACGGGCGAGTTCGTCCCCCACGCTGCCGGGAACGCCGTGCTGTACGGGGCGACCGGAGGCGAGGCCTTCCTGGCGGGATCGGTGGGTCAGCGCTTCGCCGTTCGCAACTCGGGTGCCTTCGCCGTGGTAGAGGGCTGCTCGGATCACGGCTGCGAGTACATGACGGGAGGCGTGGCCGTCGTCCTCGGTCCGGTGGGCCGCAATTTCGCGGCGGGCATGACCGGGGGAGTGGCCTACGTGTGGGACCCCGAGGTGGTGTTCAACCGCTTCGTCGCCGACACCTCCCCTGCCATGCGACGGCCGGTGGAGACCGAGGAGATGGAGCTGCACGACCTCATCGTCCGCCATCGCGACCTCACCGGGTCCGCCACCGCCGCCCGGGTACTGAGGGAATGGGATACCCAGCGGGAGCGTTTCTGGGTGCTGAGGGCATCGCGGCCTGTTCGCCAGGGGCCCCCGCTGGAGCTGGCCGAGGCCAAGGGCGGCTGAGCAGGCGCTCTTGCTCCATCCCTTGGGTTGGTGCGCTCCCTTCCGCTACCATTGCACTATCGGGATGTTGTTAATCCCGCGTTGTCAGAGAGGTGATTGTTGATGGCCACGGTCGATATCGATCTCGGCGCCTACAAGCTGGGTTGGCACGACTCGGAAGAGGACTATGTCTTCAAGCCCCAGAAGGGGCTCAACGAAGAGATCATCCGGCAGATGTCGGAGATCAAGGGGGAGCCGGAGTGGATGCTGAACTTCCGGCTCAAGGCCTATCAGCGCTTCCTGCGCAAGCCGATCCCCCAGTGGGGCGGCGGGGGAGCGCTCGACACCATCGACTTCGACGACATCTACTACTACATCAAGCCTTCCGAGGGCCAGCACAAGGACTGGGACATGGTGCCCGAGTCCATCAAGCAGACCTACGAG
>JBKHJQ010000203.1:0-5321 GCA_046538055.1 Actinomycetota bacterium | reverse complement strand
CCTCGGCCCCGATGCGGATGATGCCGTCCTCGTCCAGGTTGGCCAGGACCTCCTCGGCCACGTTGGGGATGTCCCGGGTGATCTCCTCGGCCCCCAGCTTGGTGTCGCGGGCGTCCACCTCGTGCTCCTCGATGTGGACCGAGGAGAGGACGTCGTCCTTGACGAGGCGGTGGCTGATGATGATGGCGTCCTCGTAGTTGTGGCCCTGCCAGGGCATGAACGCCACCAGCAGGTTGCGGCCCAGGGCGAGTTCGCCTGCCTCGGTGGAGGGGCCGTCTGCCAGCACATCCCCTGCCTTGATCTTGTCGCCTTCCCGCACCAGCGCCTTCTGGTTCATCGACGTGCCCTGGTTGGAGCGCTCGAACTTGTCCAGGGCGAAGGTGTGCTTGCGGTTGGCGTCCTTCTCCTTGACCACGATCTGGCTGCCGGTCACCTCCACCACCTCCCCGTCCACGGGGGAGATCACCATGTCGCCGGAGTCCTGAGCCGCTCGATGCTCCACGCCGGTGCCCACCAGCGGCGCCTCGGCCTGGAGCAACGGCACGGCCTGGCGCTGCATGTTGGAGCCCATCAGGGCCCGGTTGGCGTCGTCGTGCTCGAGGAACGGGATGAGGGCGGTGGAGACGGAGACGATCTGCTTGGGCGACACGTCCATGTAGTCCACCCGCTCGGTGGCGACCGTGTCGACCTCGCCGCCCGCGGTACGCACCAGCACCCGCTCGTTGACGAAGGTCTTGTCCTCGTTGAGGGGCGCGTTCGCCTGGGCTATGACGTAGCGCTCCTCTTCGGTGGCGGTCAGATACTCCACCTTGTCGGTGACGCGCTTGTCCTCCACCTTGCGGTAGGGCGTCTCGATGAAGCCGAACCGGTTGACCCGGGCGAATGTGGCCAGCGATCCGATCAGGCCGATGTTGGGGCCCTCCGGCGTCTCGATGGGGCACATCCGCCCGTAGTGGGAGGGATGGACGTCCCGCACTTCGAACCCGGCTCGCTCCCGGCTGAGGCCCCCCGGGCCCAGGGCGGAGAGGCGGCGGCGATGGGTGAGGCCCGCCAGCGGGTTGGGCTGGTCCATGAACTGGCTGAGCTGGCTGGTCCCGAAGAACTCCTTGATGGAGGCCGTGACCGGACGGATGTTGATGAGGCTCTGGGGCGTGATGGAGTCCGGATCCTGGGTGGTCATCCGCTCCTTGACGACCCGCTCCAGGCGGCTCAGGCCCACCCGGACCTGGTTCTGGATCAGCTCGCCCACGGTCCGGATCCGACGGTTCCCGAAGTGGTCGATGTCGTCGGTGCGGACGTTGATCTCATTGCCCGTGTGGGTGGCGAAGCTCTGCTTGCCGGCGTGGAGGGCCACGAGATAGCGGATCGTGTCCACCACGTCCTCGTCCCGCAGGAGCTGGAGCCCCTCCGACCGGTAGTCGTCGGGCACATCCTCCTGGAACTTCTGGCTCACCTTGTAGCGGCCCACCCGGGTGAGGTCGTAGCGCTTGGGGTTGCGGAAGAGGGTCTGGATCAGGCCGCGGGCGGATTCCACCGTGGTGGGCTCACCCGGACGGAGCTTGCGATAGAGGTCGATCAGCGCCTCGTCCCGGTCATGGGCCGGGTCTCGCTCCAGGGTGTTGCGGATCGACTCGGACCCGTCGAAGAGGTCGAGAATCTCCTCGTCGGTCTCGGCGATGCCCAATGCCCGGAGGAAGGCCGAGACGTACTGGCGGCGCTTGCGGTCGACACGCACGCCCACGGTGTCGCGCTTGTCGGTGTCGAACTCCAGCCAGGCGCCCCTTCCCGGGATGATCTTGCCCGAGTACACCAGACGGTCGGACGTCTTGTCCCGGCTCACGTCGAAGTACACACCGGGGGAACGCACGAGCTGGGAGACGATCACCCGCTCCGTGCCGTTGATGATGAACACGCCCTTCTCGGTCATCATGGGGAAGTCGCCCAGGAAGACCTGCTGCTCCTTGATCTCGCCGGTGGAGCGGTTCATGAAGCGGGCGGTGACGAACAGGGGCTTGGCGTAGTTGGCGTCCCGTTCCTTGCAGTCCTCGATGCTCATGGCGGCGTCGCCGAAGCGGTGATCGGTCAGCTCCAGGGCCAGCGACCCGGTGAAGTCCTCGATGGGGCTGATCTCCTCGAATATCTCCTTGAGTCCCTCGTCCAGGAACCACTGGAACGAGTCATGCTGGACGGCGAGAAGGTCCGGGAGGGGCAGAACCTCGGGGATCTTGGCGAACGAGAGACGGTCAGCGACGCGTGAAGCCAAAGGAGCCTCCTTGAGGGCCGAGTTTCAGGGCGAGCGTGGTGGCAAGGGGGGTACGCAGAGTGCGAATGGTAATACAGGCTCAAATTGACGCCAAACGGCGTCAACCAATCCGCCGGCAATGCCGGCAGAAGACTCACCTCGCCGTTACGCCGGATCACCAGGGCCGGCCGCAAGGCGGGCACGCCGCCAGCTCCCCGACGCCGGGAGGCTGGAGGCATCCTATCGCATGCCCGCGAAACCCGTCAAGAGTCCGATCGCATGGCCGGCTGCAGCGGCTCCTCCCGGGCCGTCCGGCGGATCCGCCCCGGCAGCGTCACCGTGAAGCACGCCCCGCCCAGACGCTCCGACCGACGGTACCCCACGGTCCCGCCGTGGGCCTCGGCCAGCATCGCCACCACCGCCAGGCCGATTCCCGAGCCGGGGGTCCCGGCGTCGTAGCGGTGCACGCCCCTCTCGAAGCGATCCCAGATGATGTACTCGTATCGCTTCGGGACCCCGGGGCCGTCGTCGTGCACCTCCAGCACCAGGTCGCCGTCCATCTGCCTGGCAGCCACCATCCGGTTGGGCCCGCCGTACCGGGCGGCGTTGGTGAGGAGGTTCACCAGCACCTGGTGGATGCGGTCCGGGTCGAGTCGGGCCGCCAGGTCCGGGGGCACCTCGGTGACGATCCCGGCGCCGGCGTCCAGATCCAGGGAGGATATCGCCGACGACACCACGGATCTCACCTCCACGGTCCGCTCCTCCAGGGGCACGTCGGGGTTGTGGCGGTTCAGCATCACCAGGTCGGAGACGATGCGTGCCATGTAGCCGGCTTGCTGGGTGACGATCCCCACCACCTCCTGGCGGGCATCCTCAGTCATCCCCTGGTCGGGGTCGGAGAGGATGTCGAGGAACCCCACCATGGCGGTCAGGGGCGTTCGCAGCTCGTGGGAGATGGACGAGACCAGGGCGCTGCGCTGGCGTTCCACCAGCTCGCGGGTCTCGCGGATGGCCAGGGTCTGGCGGAGGACGATGAGCACCACCACCAGGACGGCCCCTACCAGCAGCTCGACGGTCTCCATGTCCCTCGACTGGTCCCACATCCGGACGACCAGCATGACGATCATCCCCAGGGCGGCACCGTAGGGAGCGACCATTGCCCACCAGGGGGTGCGACGCTCGGCGTACTCGCGGGCCGGTGGCCGGTAGTCCAGGAGGAGACCGGCCCCCACGAAGCAGCTCACCGCTATCAGGAAGACGGCGTAGTGGGGATTGGCCGCGTCGAAGGACTGGCCCAGTCCCTGATTGAGGTACAGCAGGTCGGCCAGCGCCTGGGCCACGAACCCGGCGCCGAGAAGGAGGATGCGGGGATCGAACCGGTGGCTGCTGCGGCGCAGGGTCACCACCATCACCAGCACCAGCGTGGCGATGTCGACCAGCGGATAGGTGGTGCCGATCACCACCTCCCACGGGGAGGACAGGCGGATCTCGGTGAAGTAGTCGCTGAGGAGCCACACCCAGGCGACCACCGCCAACGACACCGATCCCACCAGGCCGTCCAGGAAGATCCGGGCCCGGCGGATGGGCCCACCCTGCAGGTGCGGCAGCGTCCAGAACCCGGCGAGGTTCGTCAGGTAGGCGAGTATGAAGAAGATGTCGAGGGGCCCGAAGGCGGGGATGCCATAGCCCAGGCCGGCGGCAGCGCCGAAGGCGAGGATGCCGGTCGCCCCGAGGAAGAAGGCGATTCCGATCAGCAGCCAGGCCAACCCCTCCCGGCCCTCGTGTGTTCGGGAGCCACGGACGAACAGCCAGCCGGCCACGAGATAGCCCACCAGCATGAATGCGATCCCCACGGAGTCGCCCAGCTCGGGGCGGAGGGTGACCAACGCGGCTGCCCCGGCGAATGACACGAAGAGTGCCGCCGCCAGGATTCTTCGCCAGCTTGTCCAGCCACGGGTGCGCACGACCCTTCATCGGCACGCGCCACAGCCGGATGAAGGTTTATTGGCCGCCTCCGCCGAGGCCGACCGCTCAGAGGTCCCGGCGACCGGGGAGGGGGGCTGGTGGCTCAGGTCCTTCCCATGTCAGCTGTGGGGATCGGCGTAGGGACCGGCCACCGGAGACGGCTCCACCGCGTCCGTGAACCTCTCCATCTCGGTGAGGTCGATCTCGACGTCCACGTCCCCCACGACCTCCCGGAAATGATGGGCGAGCCTTTCGACCATGGCGTGGATCTGGGCGTCGGTGTTGCTGAGGGTATGGGTGAAGCGCAGGCCGGCCATGCCCATGGGTACGGCCGGGAAGGCGGAGACATTCAGATAGAAGCCGTCCTCCAGCATGCGGGAGGCGACCTCGAGGACGCGGTCGAAGTCTCCCACCCGCACCAGCCAGATGGGGGTGGGGGACCACGAGACCACCGGGAGCCGGTGCTCTGCCAGGAGGGAGGACACGAGCCGGATCTGGTCGAGGATGCGGCGCCGGAGCCGGATGTGCTCATCGGAGAGGTGGATGTCGGCCGAGGCCACCGCTGCCCCCAGTGTGGGGGGATGGATCGGGCCCGAGAACGTCATGGGGCCTCCGACGTGGCGGACGGTCGCCGCCATCTCGGGGTCGCCGAAGAAGAGAGCCGCCCCACCGCTTCCGAAGGACTTGGCCATCCCCACTGCCACCACTGTCCGCTCGTCGAGGGGAAGATGCGACAGGACAAACCCCCGGCCGTGTTGTCCGAGCCAGGAGAAGCCGTGGGCATCGTCGTGATAGGCGTAGAGGTTGTCGTGTCGCTCCATCAACTCCGCCACCAGGCCAAGTGGAGCCAGGTCGCCGAACATCGAATAGATCCCGTCGCCCACGTACCAAACCCGTGCATGAGACGAGCACGCGTCGCCGACTACGTCGGCCATGGCGCCTCGATCGTCGTGCGGCACGGGGATGACGGCCACACCCCGGCCGGCCAGGACCTGGGTGGTGAGTTGCAGGGAGGCGTGGGAATGGGAGTCGAGCACGACCGCATCGGCCGGCCCCACCAGCGTGGGGAGGGCCGCGAGGTGACCCAGCGTGGTGGTGGGCGGGATCACGACTC